>CAXBHV010000505.1:0-5681 GCA_963974855.1 uncultured Rhodopirellula sp.
ATGAAGATTCCCGCACGTGCACGTTGGTCGGGCGGCATCGCCAACACGTCTTCGCCATCAAGCGTGATCGATCCGTCGGTGACTGTGTAACCGGGATGACCCATGATCGCCAATCCAAGCGTGCTTTTGCCGCTACCGTTGGGGCCCATCAAGGCGTGAGTCTCACCGTGATTTAATGTCAGGTTGACGCCGCGAAGGATCGGCTTGTCGCCAACGGAAACGTGAAGGTTCTTGATTTGCAGTACGTGTGTCATGCTTGATTGCAAAAGTGTCTGAAGGAAAGAAATCGTTGTGAGTTGTACAGAGATGAGGATGTCGTTTAGCTCGCTGAGTCCGACGGTTCACCCGTCGCAGCAAACTGGCAACAGTGATCTCCATCGAGTCGACAACTGCTGAGGTGGACCGGACGACCAAGCGCCTCGGATATCATTTGTTCTTCAAGTCGACACATCGCACGTTCGTCCGATGTGTCGGTAAGGGATGGATAGGGGCACGCGCAAATATCAAGCACGGGCAAGTCACCCGAATGCGAGACCTCGGTCGTAATGTGACGATCCGTCAACATTTCCGACAGCTTCTGCATCCGATTTTCAAACGACGGGTCTCCATCGCTTTCACGATTGACCTGTGTCGCAAACTGACTTCCTAACCGATTTGCCACTGAACTGAGTAACTGTTTGCGGATGGTTGCATCCGGAATCGCTAAGATCTCTTGCCACATTGCTTCGGCAAGCTCCGCAGGATTAGCTCCCGCACGGCGATGCCCACGCACCGTCAAGCGATACTGAAATGTCGGCCTTCCGCGGCCGGCAACTATTTTCTCGCGCTCAAGCAGTCCCAGTTCAAGCAACCGCTCAATCCGTTGGCGAATTGCGGTCGCCGTCACCCCGAGTTGTTCGGTTAAGTCACCGATTCCAAACGTGTCACCGCTGCGCATCGCCATCAACAATTCGCGATCAACCGATCGGAGTTCGTCAATTTGAGATGAGGAGACTGGAGGTGGCGTCATGGAAAACTGGGGTGAAGGTCGCTATTTGTCGCGAAAACGACGAATTTGTGTCAACGCAACACTCCCATTATTGAGGGCCAACGCATTTTTGACAACCACTGTTGTCAAAAATAGGGGCAAGGGCGATTTAGTGGACCTCAATCCCCGATTCTGGTTGCTCGTCCCACAAAACATCGTTCTGTAGAACGCAGAAGGCGCCGTAACATGGGGGGCGTGAACCGAGCGGAATCCCCCTAAGCAGAAGGAGGAAGAATTGTTATCATTTGCCGCTCGCAAGGCATTTTGCGTATCAACATACAAATGCTTTCAATCATCGCATACCCTCCATCCCTCTACTCCGCTGATCGAGTCAATTATGAAGGCTGTCGCAGTCAAGCCAGGTACCCCAAACAGCGTCCATCTCGAAGAAATCCCCAAGCCCACCGTCGACCAAATACCCGATGGGTTTTGGTAAAGGTTTTGAAGGTAGGCGTGGATGCAACCGATCGCGAAATCAACGATGCGTTGTACGGAAACGCTCCGGCCGGTGACAAACATTTGGTTATCGGTCACGAGTGTTTCGGCATGGTCGAGGCAGTGGGTGAAAACGTTCGCCGAATCAAACCAGGCGACTATGTGACCGCCACGGTGCGTCGTCCCGGAGGTTCGATCTATGACATGATCGGCACGAACGATATGACCAGCGAGGAAGAGTATTACGAACGCGGTATTAATCTGCGGCACGGATACCTGACCGAGTACTTCGTCGACGAAGAAGAGTACATCGTTCGTGTCCCACAAGGACTCAAGCACTTGCACGTATTGCAAGAACCAATGAGTTGCGCAGCGAAGGCAGTTCATCAAGCCTACGAGGCTCAACACCGCATGAAGGTCTGGCGACCGAGTGTCGCTTACGTACTTGGTGCGGGCCAAATCGGCTTGTTGACCACGTTGATTTTAAAGCTGCGTGGACTCGAGGTTTACACGCTTGCTCGCGGTGAGGCCCCGAACTTGAAGGCCGAGATTGTTACGGGACTCGAGGCGAACTACATCAGCACTCGGAATACATCGATGGCCGAGTTGGTCAAGATCACGGGTAAGCCTGACTTGATCGTCGACGCCACAGGCAGCAGTCAATTGGCATTCGAGTCGATGCAGCACTTAGGGCACAACGGTGTCGTTGTTTGGACCGGCATCACCGGTGGCGACAAAGTGACCGAAGTGCCATCGGACAGCATCAACTTGCAATTCGTGCTCGGTAACAAGCTGTTGCTCGGCAGCGTCAATGCGAACCGAAACCATTTCGAAATGGGGATTCGCGATCTTGCACTTGGCGAGATGATGTACCCCGGCGTGCTCGAGAAAATCTTGACCAATCCCGTCGATGGCCTTGATAACTACAAGGAAATGATGCGACTGCTGGTCGAAGACAAAGATGCGCTTAAGGTCTTTGTGAACGTTGCAAGCGAGTAGTCGCTCGATCCTCCGAGCCAAATAGTTTGGGAGGCGTATCTCTCTTGGGAGTCGCCCCTTTCTCTCTTAGCCGTCGCCTCGGAGAGCTTGGTGAATAAAAAAAGGGATCACACTTGGAAAGTGCGATCCCTTTTGGATCTTTGTTTGCCGAATCGACTACAGCGCCAGCAGCAATCGGCTTGGCGCTTCGAGGTACCCGATCACGTCATTCAAGAATCGAGCGGCGGTTCCGCCGTCGACCAAGCGGTGGTCGTAGGACAAGCTGAGCGGCATCATTAACCGCGGCTTGATGCTGTCGTCGGGCATCACAACCGGCATTTTTCGGCTACGGCCAACTAGCAAAATCGCCACTTCGGGAACGTTCACGATCGGGGTGGAGTATTGCCCACCGATCGCTCCGAGGTTGCTGATCGTAAACGTGCCTCCGCGAAGATCGCTGACAGCGAACTGCCCGCCGCGAACTTTGCCGGCCATCTCCGCCAATCCGCGGGCGATTTCAGGGATGCCGCGTTGATCGGTGTTTTGCATCACCGGAACGACCAAACCGCGGTCGGTGTCCACGGCGATACCAACATTGACGTAGTCTTTGTAAATGATCTGCTCGTTTTCTTCGTCGATGACCGCGTTGATGCTGGGGTGATGACGAAGGGCGGTAGCAACCGCTTTGATCAGAAACGGCATCGTGGTCAGCTTCAGGCCCTGTGCCGCGTAGTCGTCCTTGCTCGATTGGCGAAGCCGTTCGAGATCGGTGATGTCGGCGTCGTCAAAATTGGTGACGCGAGGAACCGTCGACCAGCTGGCATGCATTTGCCGACCGATCGTTTTGCGGATCTTACTCATCCGTTCCACGGTAGCGGGGGCGGCGGCGCCGCTTCGCGCTGCTTGGTTTGCTGTTCGCACCACGGCCAAAACGTCATCGCGAGTGATTCGTCCCGAATCGCCTGATCCTTGAACTGAGCTCAAGTCAACGCCGACTTCGCGAGCGAAGCGGCGAATCGCAGGTCCCGCGGGTATCACTTCGCCCGGCGCGGTAGTCGCAACAGGTGCCGCCGGAGCGGGAGCCTGTGGTTGCGGCGGTGCAGGCTTTGCCGCAGCCGCTGCAGGAGCGGGCGTCGCAGGCGGAGCGGCCGGTGCAGCAGGGGCGGCCGGTGCAGGCGTTTCCGCTTTCGGTTCAGCCTTGGGCTCCGGTTTCGCTTCTGGCTCCGGAGCCGCAGCAGGGGCCTCCGGTGCAGCGGCTTCGGCTTCCGCTTCGACTTCCAGGATCACGCCGCCAATGGCTAGCGAGTCACCTTCGTTGACAAGGATCTTGGTGACTTTGCCGCCCACGGATGAGGGCACGGGGACCGTTGCCTTGTCGGTTTCCATTTCGACGATGTCTTGGCCTTTGCTAATCACGTCGCCGACCGACACAAATATTTCCAGAACGTCACCAGATTCGATGCCGTCGCCCAATTCGGGAAGCTTTACTTCAGTTGCCATAAAAGAGTTTCTGGTAGCAGATTTCAGTGGGATGTTTGTAACGAACGCTGCCTTGGACTAGGCAAAGTACGGATTCGGTTTGTCAGGGTCGATGCCTAGGTCTTTGATTGCATCGGCGAGTTCGGCCTGGGTGAACAGGCCTGTTTTGGCCAGGCGAGTGAGCGTTGCATAAGTAACGCATTCGGCATCGACTTCAAAATGTCGCCGGAGCGCTTCGCGTGTTTCGCTGCGTCCCATGCCGTCGGTTCCCAACACGAAGTAGTCGCCTGGGATCCAAGGTTGCAATTGTTCCCCCAGAGCTCGCACATAGTCGCTCGCCGAGATGAACGGTCCTTCGACGCCGTCGAGTTGCTCTTCGAGGTAGCTTCGGCGTGGCGTCTCGGTGGGGTGCAGCATGTTCCAGCGGCTGCAGTCGGCCGCTTCGCGACGCAATTGGGTGTAGCTGGTCACACTCCAGACATCGCTTGCGATGTTGTACTTTTCAGCCAGCGTTTCTTGAGCTTTCAGGACGCTGTTGAGAATTGCACCGCTGCCGAACAATTGGACACGTGCCTTGGCGCCTTCGACGTCGCGGCTGCGGAATTTGTACATTCCTTTGACGATGCCTTCCTCGCAACCTTCTGGCATTGGCGGGTGCAAGTATTCTTCGTTTTCGCTCATCAAGTAATACATGCACTCTTCGCCATCTTGGTACATCCGCTTGAGGCCTTCCAAGATGATCACGACCACTTCGTAAGCGAACGCCGGGTCGTAGGCACGCACGGTTGGGAACGCAATTGCATTGAGCAAACTGTGTCCGTCTTGGTGCTGAAGCCCTTCGCCGTTAAGCGTTGTTCGGCCGGCGGTGCCGCCAACGAGGAATCCCTTGGCTCGCATGTCAGCGGCGGCCCAAATCAAATCGCCGATGCGTTGGAACCCGAACATGCTGTAGTAGATAAAGAACGGGATCATGTTGACGCCGTGGGCACTGTAGGCCGTTCCGGCGGCGTTGAAGCTGCTCATCGAGCCTGCTTCGGTGATTCCTTCTTCCAGGATTTGGCCGTCTTGGGATTCCTTGTAGTAAGTGATCAGCGACGAATCAACTGGCTCGTACAATTGGCCCGCGTGTGCATAGATACTGAACTCGCGGAACATCCCTTCCATCCCAAAGGTGCGTGATTCATCAGGCACGATGGGGACCATGTATTTGCCGATCTTCTTGTCGCGGCACAATGCGATCAAGGTTTGCACGACCGAAAACGTCGTGCTGCAGCTCTTGTCTTCGAGCCGACCGATCAGTTTTTTGTAATCCGCAACCGTAGGCACTTCCATTGTCGGATGTGTGGTGGGACGACTTGGCACGGGACCACCGAGAGCGGCTCGGCGTTCCTTCATGTACTTGATTTCTTGGCTGTTGGCCGGCGGCGTATAGAACGGAGCCTTGCCGACTTCTTCGTCGCTAATCGGGATACCGAAACGCGTGCGGAATTCGAGCAATTCCTCTTCGTTCATCTTCTTCTGATTGTGAGCGACGTTGCGTCCCTCACCGGCTTCACCAAGTCCATAGCCTTTGACGGTTTTCGCCAAAACGACGGTCGGTTTGCCGTTTTTCAGATCCGTCGCCATCTTGTAGGCCGCGTACACCTTTTCAGGATCGTGACCACCACGACGCATCTTTTCGAGTCGTTCGTCGGAGTAGTTTTCAACCAATTTCAGCAGTTCGGGATACTTGCCGAAGAAATGTTCGCGAATGTAGCTGCCC
>CAXBHV010000506.1:0-5680 GCA_963974855.1 uncultured Rhodopirellula sp.
CTTAAGCTTGAGAGAGGTCGGACGGGCCCTTTAGGCCTCGTCCGGGTGAGGGCGACCGCGCAGCTTAGCGTGCACTCCGCCTCCACTTGCTCTGTCTCTCAACCTACTCCGGCGCTCTGCCTTTGGCAAAGACCGACTATTGCATCCAGCGAACGATGTCGCCTTTACGAGCGAGACCCGACTGACGCTCGACGATTTCACCGTCTTTGACCATCACCAAGGTGGGCAAACTCGCAATTTGCATTTGTTGCGCAATCTTTTTGTGTTCGTCGATGTTGACCTTCACAATCAGCGTGTTGTTTTCAGCAGCGGTTTGCTCCAACTCGTGCAAAATCACTGCTTGCTTGCGACACGGGCCACACCAATCGGCGTAGAAGTCGATTAGCACGTTGCCATTGGCTTCGGCGAGCACTTCATCAAGGTCACCGCTACGAGGCAACGTGATCAATGCGGGACGAGTCGGTTCGTTTGCTGATTTGGAGCTGACATAGTTTGTCGACGCACTTTCAGCAGGACGAGTGGCCGACACGGTTGTGACATGCGAGTCGGGGGCGACGGCCGAGGTTGCTACATTCGAATTGACACTTTCAATGGCGTCCTGTTGGATCACATCGGATTCTTGCACCACTCCTATTAGATCGCTGGAAACTGGATCATTTGAAACAGTGCGACCGAACCCGAATCCTGCTCCTCCGCTACATCCGATCGCAGCGAATACTACGGCTGGTAATAACATCAATGTACTTAGACGAAGAAAGTTCATATCGAGTCTCTGCGAGAAATTCTGGATCGTTCTGTGGGTGTTACAAGACCGCTTGCTACCGCTGCAAGGGCGATGCCCGGTGAGCCGTTGTGCAAGAGGTTGATTGACAATCAGACGCGCACACCGCCGCAACCTTTCAAACCAATCGGACTAAAAACAGCAGAATCGAGTTTCACGCCGAATCGTAAAAAGCGAATCGCAGAATGTTCCGCGAACAACCCAACCGTTTTGATGGGAAGTTGCCTCATTTCATCTGGCAGCATGCTCGGCAGCATCCACTGTGGGGGAGTCCCGAATTTTTGCATTGCCGTGACGAGAGACTCACAGCCGCTGATGACGTTGCGTATTCGCTCGTGATATCCTGGTCGTCGTAAAAATTCACGAACGGGCGAGCTAAGTCGTTTCCCGCACGGGCCTTAAGGCTATGTGGCTGACTCGAAAGAGTTTAGATCAGCACAAATTGCCCGTTTTTTCAGTAATCGCGTGAACGAAGCGAAGTCGATTTGGTGTCCGAAACGGAGTTGGCTGGTAAACCTTGCCGCTGGCCGTGTGCACAATCCGGTCCATATTCACGCGGAAATGGCTTTGTGGTGCGTGACAGAATTTTGAAAACCATTAAACTTCGGGCTATGACAGAAAACGCTAACGAAACCGCCCCAGACGCTGACGATTCCCTCCCGACGCCAAATTCAAGCGAAAACGCGAGTAAAACCACTCCGCCGGAAGACGCTGCGCCATTCAACCCGATGTTACAGCCTTCGCGTGCGATCAGGCCTCATGGAGTCGAGTACAGCCGCAAATTGGCTGCTGCGGCTGCACAAGTCGCGCTCGACAACAAAGGCCAAGACGTGATGGTTTTGGATGTTTGTGGACAAACCGCCGAATTCGACCTGTTTGTGCTGGCGACTGGATCGAGCCGTCGTCAATTGCATGCGATCAGCGAGCAGATCGACGATGTTTTGGAAAAGTCGCTAGGCGACGAGCGTCTCGGAATCGAGGGCTACCAGGACAGTCGTTGGATTGTGTTGGACTACGGCAGCGTGGTTATCCATTTGTTCGACGAAGAGACTCGCGACTACTACGATCTTGAGTCACTTTGGGCCGACGGCAAAAAGATCCCGCTCGAAGAGCTCGGGTTGAAGCCAAACGCGTAGTTCGCCGGACCGTTGGTTCGTCGCGACGCCTTTCGTTTCCACGAAGGCCGCAAAGTCATATTTCTAATGCGGTGTCCAATGACGCCTCCGATCAGCGCGCGGTCTGCGAACCGCATGCTTAAAACCTGCAATCGATTCTTGGCTGGAAAATTTGCACGATGCATCTCCCGAATCTGTTAAGTGTTCGCTTCACTGAAGCTCTCAAAGCGTTCGTGGACGACCCTGCTCCGTTCGCGTCCATGATCCGTGCGACCAACGATCCAAAGTTCGGCGACTATCAAGCCAACTGTGCGATGCCGCTATCGAAACAGATCGGCAAGAATCCGCGTGAGTTGGCGACGGAAATTGTTGCGGGCTTAGACGTCAACGAATTCTGTGAACCGCCTGAGATCGCGGGCCCAGGTTTTATCAACCTACGTCTTAAAGACTCGTTTTTGATGCAGTCTTTGCGTGACATGCTCGCTGATGAGCGTTGTTTGGTCTCGATCGCCGATCCGAAACGCAAAATCATCGTTGACTTTTCTTCACCCAACGTTGCCAAACCGATGCATGTGGGGCATATCCGCAGTACTGTGATTGGCGACGCGATCGCGCGAACGCTTGCGTTCCTGGGGCATGACGTGCTCACCGACAATCATCTAGGAGATTGGGGCACTCAGTTTGGCATCATCATTTATGGTTACAAACACTTTGGTGATCCAGACCAAGTTGCCAAGAACCCGGTTCCTGAATTAGCGTCGCTGTATCGATTGGTGAACCAGTTGATCGAATACCGCAAAGCCAAACGGTCCTCCGAGCAACTACCGACGCAGTTGGCCGAAGCGAAAGCCGAAGTAGTCACTGCCGAGCAAACACTGCAAAACGCCGGAGATCCGAAAACGCAGAAGAGTGCGAAGAAATTGGTAGCGTCAGCTAAAAAGAAACTGGATTCGCTAGAGACGCAAGCCGAATCACTACGTGAAAAAATTGATTCGGTCGAAAGCAATCCCGCACTGTTGGCTCAAGCCAATGCGCACCCCGATGTCGCCAACGCAGTGCTCCAAGAAACGGTCAAACTTCATCAAGGTGACGCCGAGAATCTTGAGCTTTGGACTAAATTCTTGCCCTACTGCAAAGATGAAATCAACCGAATTTACAACCGATTGAATGTAACGTTTGACTACACGCTCGGTGAAAGTTTCTATCACTCGATGCTTGGGCCGGTCGTCGAGGATCTCGAAAAACGTGGTCTGGCGAGCGACAGCGAAGGCGCTGTCTGTGTCTTTCTCGATGAATTTAACGCTCCGATGATTGTCCGCAAAAAGGATGGTGCCTTTCTGTATGCAACGACGGACATTGCGACGCTGAAATACCGTCTCGAAGAATTCAATCCCGACGAAATCCTGTACGTCGTCGACAGTCGACAAAGTGAACACTTTGAAAAATTGTTCGCCGTGGCAAGAAAGATTGGGATGGAAGACGTGAAGATGGTTCACGTTAATTTTGGTACCGTTCTAGGCGAAAACGGCAAACCGTTGAAGACTCGCAGCGGGACGCTGATCGGACTCGAAGGGCTTTTGGACGATGCTGTTGATCGCGCACGCGAAGTAGTTTGTAACCCAGAGCGAATCGAAAAAATTAATCCGCCGATGGACGATGAGGAACGTGAACTGGTAGCACAAACCGTCGGAATTAGTGCGATCAAGTATGCAGACTTGTCTCACCACCGAACCAGCGATTACAGCTTTAGCTTGGACAAGATGGTGGCGCTCGAGGGGAACACCGCGGCGTATGTTCAGTACGCTTACGCTCGCACCCAAGGCATTCTGCGAAAAGCAGAGATGACCGAATCGGAGGTCACTGCGATTGATGCCGATCTGTCCGAATTCACGCATCCAGCCGAACGCGCACTCGCCATGAAATTGTTGCGATTCGAGGAGGCATTAGCGTCTGTTCATCAAGACTACGCTCCTAACGCACTGGTCGATTATCTGTACGAAACCGCGAAAGCGTATGCGGTTTTCAATGACAACTGTCACGTTTTGAAGGCGGAAAGCGATGCGATCACATCACTGCGTCTCGCTTTAGTAGCATTAACAGGCCGCGTTATCCGAGTAGCTTTGTCGTTGCTCGGGATCCGGGTTGTCGCACGAATGTAATTTTCTCACGCTAGGAAAGTGATGAAGAATTGCGACCGGAATTACGCTTGCTGATTGGTACCGCTTAAAATAAAGATTGACAGATAATTCAGTTGCTCTACGGTGACTTAGCGTTATCTTTGTCTCCAGACCGGAGAACCATTCTCTCGCACGCTGGAATTCTCATCATGGCAAAAAAGAAAGCTTCCGGTGTTAATCGCGCCAAGGCGACCGGGGTCAATCGTGCAAAGGCGATTCGTGACTACTATCAGTCGCATCCGAACGCAAAGCCACTTCAAGTCAGTGCTGAATTAAAGAAGCAAGGAATCGAAGTGACGGCGCAGTACGTCAGCACGATTCGCTCGAATTCAAAACGTCAAAAAGGCGAGGTTGGCAAGCCGGGGCGTCCGAGTGGCAAAAAATCGCCAGCGGAAGCTCGCACGGCGAAACCGACATCGAAGAACCACCGCAAACACAAAGTTTCAATCGCAATGCTGGTGCGGTTAAAGGACCTGACTCGCGAGTTTGGCGGGATTGCCGAAACACGCGCAGCACTGGATGCCCTCGAAGCCATCTCGGATTAGCCCCCGGCAGGATCATCGTTTTGATCACACCGAGGGATCTTTCTCGCTTGCCCGCTGGCTTCGACTCGTTCGGCATGCGGCAAAATCGGAAAATCAGGAAGGGGAGGTCGCAATGCCCCCCGGATTCTCGCGTCACTGTTCTGTGAAACAGTGCGAAGTGCGTGTAAAATGGGAAGCTGTGGCGAGGCGTTTGCCGCCCTTGGTTTCAATTTCTCGTTCTTTTCTTGATCCAGTTGTATGAGTTTGACCCCCGATCAGTTCGCACAACGAATCAAAGATTTCGGTTTGGCGAACCCGCGTGCCGTCGACCGCGTCCGAAGTGAGGTGGGTGCCGGCGAAACCACGCTTGAAGACATGATCGACGCGATGCAGCGTGGGGGGATAGTCTCAACACTGCAAACCGAAAAACTGCTGCGGGGTGACCGCGGCGGCTACTTCTACGGCGATTACAAAGTCCAGTATCTGATTGGTGCTGGTACGTTTGCTCGCGTTTATCGCGCCGAACGTGATGGCAACATCTTTGCTGTGAAGGTCCTTCGCAAACGATTCCGGGACGAACCCAAGGAACTTGAGCAGTTTCTGCGGGAAGGCCGCATGGGACTGAAGCTCCGCCATCCAAATATCGTCAGCATTTTTGATGTTATTCCGGACGTCCGAAACCCGTTCCTCGTCATGGAGTTTGTCGAAGGGCAAACGCTGCGTGAATTGGTTCGTGTTCGTGGGAAATTGCCTGCCGATTTTTCACTGAATCTGATTAGCGATATTACTTCGGCGCTGGCACACGCCGCGTCGCTTGGCATCTCGCATCGCGACTTGAAGCTGTCCAACGTGCTGATTTCAACCGAGGGCAAAGCGAAGTTGGTCGACTTCGGGCTCGCCGCGCTTGCAGACCGAAACAACCCGGAACAGATTGCGGATTGTCCAAACGCTCGCGCCATCGATTACGCAGCGCTGGAACGCGGATCGGGGGTTCGGAAAGACGACCCTCGAAGCGATGTTTTCTTCGCGGGCAACATGCTTTACCACATGCTCGCTGGGGAACCGGCGCTCACCGAAACGCGT
>CAXBHV010000507.1:0-5678 GCA_963974855.1 uncultured Rhodopirellula sp.
CATGACGAACGGGGATTTCTCGTGACTTGCCGCCTTTGTCGTCGAAGTGCAGGCAGTATTGATCGCCGCTGTCGTAAAGATTTTTGACTCGCAACTTCGACACCGCGCCAACACGTGCGGCGGTGTAAATCAAAACCGAGATAATCGCCTTGTCGCGCAGACCGACGATATCAGCCGTGTCGATTGACTGAAGCAATTTCCTCGCTTGCTTGACTGTGATTTCGGGTGTTTTTCCCTCAACGACTGAATACCGTTCACCGCGAACTGATGCTGCGGGATTCAAAACCATCGCGTGCCGATTGACCATTCCGTCGAAGAGGTGGCGGATCGCCGCGAGACTCTGCTTCTTGCTGGAAACGGCAAGGTCAAGTGAGTCCATGAATTGCCCAACGTCCGCAGGTGATATTTGGTTCAGCTCCAATGATCGCTCGTCGCACCACGCCAAGAAGCGGTTGATCGAACGCAAGTAAGCTCGCCGAGTGTGCGGACTCCGTACCTTGGCGAAGAAGAACTCGTTCCACGCGAACTTTGCTCCGTTGCCGGCTCGTCGCACCATTGCGGGCACGGTTGTTGCGCAGGTCGGTGAAACGGACATCGCAAGTCCGGTTGCAGGCAGCTTAGAATCGGTCATCGAGATCCCAAGTTAACATGCGAGTGTTAAATCTTGAGTCGCCACGTCAAGAAATGCTCGTCGGTGAGGGCGATCCCAAATACGGATCGCGGCCTGAACGTCGAACCGACCACACTCCCAGTCGCAATCTGAATTCCAAAGTCGCAGCAGGAATCGGGCAGAATGAACGGCATCATTCGTTCGACCAAGCTCGGTCGCCCAAAGGTCGAGCCGATTCGGATTCCACGGTGACACGCCATCGGCGTTCGTGAGTGACGGAAAAGACTCCGCGATGAGTATGATTTTCGATTCGTTGTGCGATTCCATTTGTGACTACCTCCATGCGTAAATTAACGGGAACACCGAGATCCCCTATCAACCTTATAGCGCATGATAACGTCCTTTATCAAGCATTAAATCACAGTGGACTAGAATCTCAATGTCATTGAACTCGCTGATCATGCCGGTCGATGAAATCCCTGGTCACCGCTTGAACGTTCTTAAGAATCGCATTGCTATCGATACTTAGCTCAGTGACCGCCGCCTTCTTTCCAGCACTCAAGCTAAATCCTTCTTTTCTGTCGACTGCAACCACACCAAAACGCCGCAATCGAAGTCGTTCATTAGCTGCTACCTCTGACGCAAAGGAAAGAAGTCGATCCTTCACGACAGTTGACACTTTTGGATCAGTAACAACCTCAGGAGCAACACCCAGAATATTTGACAATTCAGCTTTTAATTTCGGATTTTCTAGACAACTGCTAAAAAAACGGTCAACTTCGCCGACCGACGGCACTTTGCCCTCAAAAACACCAGCAACTAACGTCGAGTCCGAAGTGATCTCCTTATTGTCACAAAGTTGAGTATAGACCCTCGCATAGTTCCTAAACATCTCTTCCGTGTTTGACCTAGTTACGTAGCAGTAACGTACCGCAGGAAACAGCAGATCCTCATTGTCAATTTGCAATTGCACGGCAAGCAATTCAATGATCTCAGCTTGCTCACTCTTCTCTATCTTGCTTAACAAGTCCGTCACCAGCGGGTCGCTCTGTCGAGCTTTTTCCAAGATCCAGACAATCTCCTCTAACGACAGTGGGATTTGTCGAACACGCTTCGTTTCCAGCTTTTTGTATTGTTGGACGTCACCTCCAATTTCGCGAGGATTCCAGGACACCTTGCTCAGCGCAACGACGAGCCTTCGGTTGATTCTCGTTTGCAAGTCTTCATCGGCTCCAGTTTCAAGTCGTCGCAAAATCGAGAGGTTCTCCTCCTGGAATTCAACACCCTTCTCACTAATCGCGATCATCCGCTCAACCTGCTCCAAATGCCGGTCATGAATCAACTTCAATTCATTGTTGACTTCGAGCATCGCCACGTCATTAAGCTTCTTCTCCTCGTTGATGAGGTTTGCCTGCTCGGTGTTTTTCCGATTGGCGGCATTTGCAAAATAGCCAATGACAATCAAAATCACAGCATACAGAATGTTCCAGGCAACACCGACTCCAGTAACGACGTTTCGATTTTCATCTTGTCGCGACCAATGAATTAAATCTGAAAACCAATCCCGAATCTTGATACGAAGCATTTTTAAATCCCATTTTTGATGAAAGGCACCACAAACAAAGAAACCGTCATAACACTGTAAGTACGGTTTTACTAAAACGAGTCAGTTCGATTAGGAATGTTTTATGTCAGCGTTAACTGAGACATTGGTTGCTGTAGCGTCATCGATTTACATTCTTGTAAATCTGAAACGCGTGCTGTTTGTCAAAGGATCAAGTGTTACGGAGAAAAACTGCGAAACACTATGATCTTTCGGTTCTAAGCCTTTTTGGAAAGTTGGCTCTAATCACTTTCCTCCCTTTCCTGGCTAGGCATCAGTCGTGGCTCCCCTGGGCGAGAATTCGCCTAATTCTACCGAAATTGTTCCGCGATAGTTGCTGCGAGAGCCGCTGAGCAGACGGAGACGCCCTTCCGGAATTACGCAGATTGCCTAGCCTTTCGCGATAACCTGGGCTGTTTCGACGGAGATGGAATGACTCCAGGTTTCACTTACAAAGCTGGACGTTCAAGTTGCGCTGTCGATCAACATGTGATACTAAATTTATCGGGTTTAGTAATCGTGCAACTTCCGCCTTCCCAAATTGATCCATCCTCGCAGTGACCCGTACAGATGCAAACTGCGTCGACCGTTCTTTCCCCGCTTCCGCATTTTCAAATCCCGAGCAGAAAAATTGCACTCCCGCAACGGCTCTGAAGCAATCTGAGCCGTTACCGGCAGTGTGCACCAAAGAGGTTCACTAGATCGGTTTTCTAATTCCCGTCATTCCGTGGGGGTGCTGGTGATGAAACCAACAAGTTCACTCAATTCCAAATCAAAACAATGTGCCGAATCGACATTTCCAGTTGTCCAGAAGAATGCAATTCAATTGGCGTTGTCCTTTGAGTTTCATTCTCCCGAGTCTGGCGTCAATTCAAACTCAATGCCGAGATTCGTCAGTGAATCGGTTAACCTTGGCGGTCCGTATACGTCAGTAAAACGTATTTCGCTAGTCTTTGAAGGCTCGCTTGAAGGTAGACCATGTCTGACAAGCACTAAAGACGCAATGGATTTCTTCAAGCTTTACTGGGCAGCGTATCCGGCAAATGATCAAGAGCGATTTGTTGTTGCGTGTCTCGACACAAAGCACCGCGTCCAATGCGTGGTCGTCGTGACGATCGGCACACTTGACGCGTCGCTAGTTCATCCTCGCGAAGTCTTCAAGCCAGCGGTCATCGAAGGATCGTCCGCCATCGTCCTCTCGCACAATCATCCGTCTGGGAACCCCGATCCTAGTCGAGAAGATCGTCAGGTTACGGAGCGACTGACGGACGCAGGCAAATTGCTTGGAATCACCGTGCTGGATCACATTATCCACGGCGACGGAACGGGCCGTGTTCTCTCGATTCGAGAGTGCGACTAATTGTCGAACTGATAACGGCATTCACAACTGCTTGTTAATCGTTTATCCGGTTCTCAGGTGTGCATTGCCGCTTTTTGACTCAGTACAGGTGCATCACTCAAAAATCGAGTCGTCTCTTTTTAATGGTTGCCGTTCTCACAAGATGCTATTTGTCGTAGGTTCGGTGGTGCATCAAACCTACGGTGGAACAGGCGAGTAAGCCTAGTTTCCCAATTAATTTTCGCCCGATGGCCAACCTTGCTCGCTAAAATTCGGCTTTGTCGGTCGATTCAGCGTTCGTTGTGACTTTCCCGTGGTCGTAGACCCAGGTGTGAGCGAGGTCAGCAACTTTTGCGACGAGCGGCAGGTCGTCTCGCCCAAAAGTCGTCGAATCTTTCCAAGCTTCACCGTCTTTGTAAATTCGGGTCAGCGACACGTTGTGGCGAATGCCTTCACGCGTCTCATTCTCCCAAATCGTCGCCTTGATGCGACCCATGCGGACTTCGTGAACCGGACGTTTGACCGACTTCTGTTGAGCCGGCTTGGCTGTTTGTTTTGCCATTGAATTCATTCTCGTAAAAGGAGGGTTTAGGACCTACGTCGGCGAAGGCTAATCGTCTTGCAAACGTAATAAACAACAAGTCGGTTCAGCATCTGGGGAGCGGATTTCGGCCCGCTTGATGCTTGACCAAGTTCTGGAATTGCGATTGGCGAGAAACCGCCCTTCTCCATCCAGTCAATCAAAGACTCAGCGAGATCGGTCGCTGAGTCACGGTCGCGATCAATGATCGCTTGCAGCAGCTCATTCCAAGTCGCTTGTGGGTCCATGCTTCGTCTCCATCAGTTGAAAGTTGGAAGACGTTTTAGGATGCAAGCGACAGGATCGAACCAATCTTTGCGTCGTAGGCCGCACGATCACCGGCATTGACAATCTGCCGCGAGATTCGAGTGAGCGCGTCAACAGCACCAAACACGGTGAAATCACCGCGAGTGTCTGTCATCGACTCGACCGCTTTCTTGATGTGGGCAACGCCGATTCCAAAGCCGCTGAGGGCCTTAGTTGCATCTTCAGCCGTCGATCCAAGCGACGTTTTCATTGAACGCGCGATCCCAGATGCAAAAGCGTCCTTGCGTTCATCTCGTTTTCCAACGAGTTCCCTGAGAATCGTTCGCATTTCGTCTAAAGCGTCTGCAACATTTGCCGTGTGCTTGCGTTTGTAAGACACGACCTCTGTTGCGTCCCAGACAATATGGTTGCCGCAGATACGCTGAAACCAGAACGTTTCGATTCCAACCGTTCGCCGGCCAACTTCACTATTCCAAATGAAGAAACCTGGGGCAAAATCTTCACCACCGATGTCGACCCACGAATCGTTGTCGATCATGAATGCAAACATGTCCTGCTCGCCGGCGTACAGGCCGGTTGCTCCGTTGAACCCGATCGGCGGAGGCGTGAAATCATCCGCCTCGTCCATGACGAGTCGGAGAACGTCGATGTCGAAAAGTCGGGTGTACGAAGCACCGTGAAGTGAACGCACTCGCTCAGCTTTGGTCAGCACTTGCACAGGCTTCTCGCCCATCGGCATCGTTTCAAGTAGCACTTGCGCTGCGGTGTCGGTCTTGAGCCGGTTCACCGTTTCACGATTCACTGAAGCAAGTGAACAAGCCTGCGTGAACGACCAGTCATTCAGCTTGAATTCTTGGTCATCTGAGAGTTTCAGTCCGAGTCTGCCTTGCGATGAAACCGGAATCACCTCTGTTGGTGATTTCCAGTGAACCTGCGAATCTGCTTTGGCATTTGCGCAGTGATCGTAAAGCGACGGGAAGTCCGGAAAGCGTTCGTCCTCAGGTCGAGAGAACAGTTGGTTAGACGCTCTTTTCAAATTCGTCATTTCTTCTTTTCCATTTACAGTGTTGAAACATTTAAAACCTTTCAAGGATGCACCACCAATCCTCGTGGCCCCGCTTTGCATTGGCTGAAATGTAAGCAAGTCAACGAGTGTTGGAAGTTACGCGTCTTCACGTGTAAATGAGAAAAAGAACATTCGGTACGTACTGATGGAGTTTTCGTCAGCGCCGCAACGCACGGCAAACACCAGCCTTAGCGAGTTGTGGTGGCTATCATG
>CAXBHV010000508.1:0-5677 GCA_963974855.1 uncultured Rhodopirellula sp.
CATGTTTGACGCGATGATCGCCGTGCAACCTTCGACACTGCCACCGGATCAATTCAGCCGTTTGGTCGACGCGATCAAAGTTGGCGTCCCCGTTGCGATCTTCGAAGATCCAATGCCCGTGTTCAATCAAGCCATTACGCCTACGGGAATGCCCAAGCAGTCGGCTGGCGGCATGTTCGGTGGCGGTGGCCCAACGCCCAAGGGGAACATCCACGAACTGTGGGATGCCCTCGAAATCGAATCGCCTGGAACCCCTGGAATGCAGGGCTTGTTCTCGTCTGATTTGGTTTGGCAACAATTCAATCCCTACCCCAACCTTGAACGTAATATCAATGAGTTGTGGGTCTTTGTCGACGAAAACGCACCCGAGGTCGAAGAGGGCGAGGCGCTCAGCGAAAAGAGCGTCATCACGTCCAAACTTCGCCAAGTGTTGTGCTTGTACGCCGCATCGGTTCGAGCGAAAGATAACTCGACTCTGAAACACACCAAGTTGATGTCCACCGGAGGACGCAGCGGATTGCTGCCATTCAGCAAGGTGCAACAGATCATGCAAGGCGGGACGACCGTCGCTCGCGAAATCGAAAGCGTCAGCCCTGGATTGTCGGTCGCAATGACGATCGAAGGTGCTACGGCAGAGGCCAAACCCAATGCCGCAGACGATGACTCGAAAAAGGACGCCGATAAAAAGGCTGACAAAACCGATTCGCCGCCGGCCGCGCAAGGTATCAAGGCGGTCTACGTTGCCGACACGGACATCATGTCACCCGTCTTTTTGCAGATCCGAGCTGATCCGAAACAGGCTGCGGACATGCGCTTCCAGTTCCAAAACGTCACGTTCATCCTGAACGCCATCGATTGGTTGACTGGCGAAACGGCCTTTATTGAAGTGCGAAAGCATGAACCGATTTTCGCGAGTTTGCGAATGATCGATTCGGTCAAGGAAATCGCCAGCAGTAACGTCAGCCAACGCAGTAAGGAATTCCAAGACGAGTATGACGAGACCGTTCGTGAAGCTCAGGAGAAAATGGACACTGAGCTGAAGTCACTTCGCGAAGAGCTGGAAAAGCTGCAGAAAGAAAGTGCCAATGGACGCGTGCCTCCGGACAAGTTGCAAGCCAAGGTCCAAGCGTTCCAAACGCTTCAGGAGCGCGAGCAAACTCGTTTGGAAGTCAAGATTGCCAAGAGTGAACGTGATCGCGAACAAAAGATCGGTGACATTCAACGTGAAGCCGATCAGAAAGTGACTTGGATTCAAAACCAAGTCAAAGCCGCAGCCGTGGTGCTGCCATGTATCCCACCATTGATCATCGGTGTGATTGTATTCGCCTCGCGGCGATTGCGTGAACGAGAAAACATCAGCAAAAGCCGTTTGAAATAGTGAGATAGAGTCGTGAACGAAGGTACTAAAACAGGAATTTTCTGGGTCGTTGCGGTGGTGATGCTTGGCATCGCTACGCTAGTCGCATGGCCTCCGACAAACGAAAGCGAAACCGGCGGATTCGTCGGCAAACCGCTGTTCGAGGAATTTAAAGATCCGTTGGCAGCCGCCAGCTTGAAGATCGTCACCTATGACGAAGTCGATGCGACGCTGCAGTCGTTCGAAGTTCGTCGTGACAAGGAATCGGGCCAGTGGACGATTCCCTCGCGAAAGGGCCCCAACAACAAGGGCTATCCCGCCGACGCGGTCGACCACATGAAAGAGGCAGCGAACTCGCTTGTCGACTTGAAGGTGCTCGATATTCAATCGGAAAACCCTGAGGACCACGAGGGACTCGGCGTTGCCGAGCCGAAACTCGAAGAACTCAAGCGTGGGGATGAAGGTGTCGGTCGGTTGGTGACGCTAAAAGACGAGTCACAAAAGACCTTGGCTTCCTTGATCATCGGCGACAAGCTGAAGGACGAACCTGAAAAAGTTTACGTCCGCAAACCTGGGCAAGATCCGGTTTATGTCGTTAAGCTTGACGACACGCCGCTGACGACTCGGTTCCAAGATTGGATCGAAGAAGACCTGCTGAAACTGAGCAGCATCGACATCGATACCATGGAGATCAAGGATTACAGCGCAAACCTGGGTGCGAGTGGCATTTCATTGCAGCGGAACTATGCAGCCACCGTCGTGATGGACGGCTCGCAGTGGAAGCTCGATAAACTGCTGAAATATTCCGAAACCAATCCGTTGGCTGACCCGACTCCGGTTGCGGTCAAGCCTGGCGAAACGCTGAACGCGACAAAGCTAAACGACATGAAGAACGCGTTGGATGATTTGAAAATCGTCGACGTTGTTCGCAAACCGGCTGGCATCAGCGAGAACCTGCGTGCCGACAAAGATCTTGTCTCGGACCAAGAAGCACTCGAATCGCTCGCTCGCCGTGGATTCTATCCGCTGCAAACCTCTGATGGCGGCGAATATGAAATGATTTCTGCGAACGGCGAACTGACCGTCTCGCTCAAAAATGGCGTTCAATATTTGCTACGCTTTGGAAACGTTTCCGGTTTAACCGACGAAGCGGATCAAGAAGCCAAAGAGGGTGACGAAGCGACAGCCGGCGGCGTCAATCGCTACTTGTTGGTCACTACCCAAGTAAACGAATCGAAATTCCCAGCACCGCAATTGCGAGAAATCCCGCAAAACCTGGATGATTTGAGGAAGTTGCTGGGAGAGACCAAACCGAGGGCGGAACCAGCAAAGTCTGACGACGACGCTGGAAAAGAGGCGGTTGAAAACAAGGCAGCTGAAAAAGAGGACGCTTCCGAAGCAGAGATGAAGCAGGACGAAGCGGCTGAAAAATCGGAAGCCGTAGAAGAGCCTAAGGCTGAGGAAGAAGCCAAGGTCGAAGAAGCGAAATCGGAAGAACCGGCCAAGGCGGACGACGAAGCTGCTGCCGAGCCAAAATCCAATTCAGACAGCGAAACGTCTGCGGAATCGGGCGAGAGCGAACTCGAAGGCTCTGGAGAAGCCAGCGGTCAGGGCGAGGCTCAAGAAGAAGTCGCAGTCGATGCAGACGACGAGGTTGAGCCCGCAACCGAAGCCGCACCTGCGGAAAAATCCGCAGAGGCTGATGATGCAGCCAAGGAATCTGCTGACCAAACGCCAGACGCTGAAAAGGCAGCTCCTGAAAAGAAGGATACCGAGACGAAAGAGACTTCCGCTTCGGAAGAGTTAAGCGAAGAAGAGATGCTCGAGCGATTGGCTTCGGAACAGGAAAAAATCACGAAGGCTAACCAACGGATGCTGGACGAGCGAAAAGACAAACTCGAAGTGGCGCGTCGCGCAGTTCGAGATTTGAATGCTCGGTTTGCCGATTGGTACTACGTGATCCCGGAAGAGACCTACCGCAAACTTCGCCTGAGCCGCGAAGAGTTGTTCCAAAGCGACCAGCCTGACGCAGCGAACCCTGCAGCCGGTTTCCCCGGCGGCCCCGGTGCGATGCCTCAGTTCAACTTCGGACCACCCGGACAATAAGTCCTGGCGAGCTGACTGCAAACAAAGCGTTCTCAGGATTCAATGCCTGGGAACGTTTTTTTTTGCCGCAACGCGTAAGCACCGCCTGAATAAGAAGTGACGGGGTTTTCCGTAGCGGAAGTCGTCAAGACTTTCGTTTTCCAGGCTGGTCGAAACTCTTGATGAATTCCGCTACCTCAGTAATTACTCCGACAGTCCGACGAGTGCGTCCGGGTTGGGAAGCTTCGTTATTCCCGAGGCCGGACATACCGGCAGCTCACGGCGAATGCCGCTACCAACATCAATGACGTTGCGTTCCCGACGGATCACTCGCCTAGGCTTCGCACTTGGCGCTGGTGTTCGTACAGCACGATTCCGGCGGTGGTCGCGAGGTTCAAACTTCGCACTTTGCCGGTGGTGGGAATCCGCAGCGCATTGGGCGCGTCGCGATCGAGGATCGATTCAGGCAACCCTGACGACTCGCTACCGAAGACAAACACATCGTCTTTTTCAAACTTGGCGTCCCAGATCGTCTTGGTGGCGAAACGCGAAAAATAGAAAAATCGGCGTGGCGAAAGTTTTTCGATCAATGCATCCCAATTGACGACCTCTTCGATCATCAGATGCTTCCAGTAATCCAGACCGGCCCTGCGGACGTGCTTTTCGTCCAATTGGAATCCGGCGGGGTGAACGATCCACAACTTGGCTCCCACCGCGACGCAGGTTCGACCAATGTTCCCGGTATTCCCCGGTATCTCAGGCTGGTAGAGTACAACATGTGCCGACGGTAAAGTCGCTATACTGTCGCCTTTCCCATGACACGGCTCCTGCTCTTCTTGATTCTGTTTCATGCCGATCCAAGTAACCTGTCCAAATTGTTATAAGCGATAAATTCGCTGGCAAAAAGGGTCCCTGTCCCGGTTGCAAGAATACCATAGCGGTCCCGGATAAGTCCGAGGAGGTGGTGATTCATGCGCCTGACGACGGGGCGCCAAAAGATCGCAAGGGCGTCAGCGTCCTCAAACCGATCAAACGTACCGAAACCGACGTCACCCGCAAAGGATTGATTATCACGATCGCGGCGGTAGTCGGTGCTCTGGCAATCGCCATCGGTTTCCGCCTGTTCAGCGGTGGAGATGGCCCCCATTGGATCGCCCAAATCATTGGCTTGATTGTGATCGCACCCCCACTGGTTCGCTGGGGGTACTCGTTTGTCTACGACCAAGAACTCGAGCCGTTCACAGGCATTGAGTTGCGAAATCGAGTGCTGATCTGTTCGGCGCTCTATGCTTCACTTTGGATTGTTTACGCGTTTGTTCCCAGCTATGTCTTGGAACTCGACAGAGCCGCTGAGATGAACTACATGACGTTCGGAATTATTCTGTGCGTGATGTTGGGACTGGGGACATTCATTGCCATGACAACTTTCGAGATCGAAGCGGTTGGCGGTCTGACTCACGCTGGACTGTATCTGTTGTCCGCGGTTTTGTTAGCGATCATTGCTGGTGTCACGTTGGCGGGCGAAGAAAGTCAAGAAGACATTCGCCGTGCGGCGGGATTGGCAATAAAAGTGACAGTGGACGATTGGCAACATGATTCCTGAAGTCGCCCAGCTGAACCAAGCATCATCGCTGGTTCGCATTCCACCGGCCGACGGGGTGCCGATCTCGCCTCGCGTAAGACGAATCATTGATTCGCCTCCGATGCGTCGCTTGGCGTCGATCAGCCAACTAGGCATGGTTGCGTTAGTTTACCCCGGTGCGACCCATTCTCGATTTGAACATTCGTTGGGCGTTTATTTGAACGCACTTCGGTTACTGGCCCGATTCACAGGCGATGCCTCGCTGAACCCGCCGCTTGACGCTCGTTCAGCTGACGCGTTTGTGCTCGCGGCGCTACTTCACGATGTCGGCCACTGGCCGTTTTGTCATCCGATCGAGGATATGAACCTATCTGGATTCCGCGAACACGAATCACGTGTCTCCGACTGGATCGAGCAATCCGAGCTACGCCAATGCATCCAGCAGGACTGGTCGTGCGAAATCCAAGACATCGTCGATCTGTTGGAACCAAACAAGAAAGCCACCGCAACGCAAACGAGCAGTCGTCCGCTAAGCTTTTTACGCAGTTGTCTCAGCGGCCCGATCGACATTGACAAACTCGATTATTTGCAACGCGACAGCCTGCACTCTGGGGTCCCGTATGGTCGCAATTTCGATGTGGGACGTCTGATCG
>CAXBHV010000509.1:0-5674 GCA_963974855.1 uncultured Rhodopirellula sp.
CAAGATTACATCACCCCGCCATGACGATCAACTAACTGAATGAAACTCTTGGCGAGTTTCGCAACGGAAAAACGAGCATGATTCAAACAGAAAACAGATTTCATGAGCGTGATTAACGCTACCAACGACATCACATCGATCGTCCACCACCCATCGCGGCGGAGGTCTCCGCTCGCTGCACAAATCCGCGATCGTTTGGTTCGTGTGATGTTGTTTCTCAGTGCATCGTTGTCGATCGCGATCACATTCACGATCATCTTCGTGCTATTTCGTGAAACGTTTCGTTTCTTTGCGATGGACGGAGTCAGCATCGGCAAGTTTCTCGGGTCGACCAAATGGTCGCCTCTGTTTTCAGGCGAGATTGGAATCTGGCCTCTGGTCGCAGGCACCTTGCTTGTGACCGCGGTGGCGATGGTTGTCGCATTGCCGCTGGGGTTGGTCACCGCCGTCTACATGAGCGAATATGCACCTCGCAAATTGCGGTCGACACTGAAGCCAACGCTCGAGATTTTGGCTGGTATTCCTACGGTGGTTTATGGTTACTTTGCGCTGACCGTGATCACGCCAGGACTGAAATTCTTTCACGAAGGCTTTAACGTTTTCAATGCGTTTAGTGCCGGTTTGGCGGTGGGCATTCTCTGTCTGCCAACGGTGTGTTCGCTTTCCGAAGATGCACTGCATGCGGTGCCACGAAGTCTGCGTGACGCGGCGTACGGATTGGGGGGAACGCGATTTGATGTCGCGACCAAGGTGGTCGTTCCAGCAGCACTTTCGGGATTGGTGTCCGCATTTCTATTAGCAATCGCCCGTGCGATTGGCGAAACGATGATCGTCGCATTGGCAGCCGGGGCAACCGCTCGCATGACAGCGGATCCACGAAACGAAATTCAAACGATGACCGGATGGATGGTCCAAATGGCACTCGGTGACGCTAGCCACGAGGGCATGGAATACTATTCGATGTACGCGGTTGCAGGCGTCTTGTTTATCATCACCTTTAGCTTGACGGTGCTTGGCAACGTCGTCCGCAAGCGATTTCGTGAGGCGTACGAATGAGTCAAGTCCCCGAAAACGAGAACAAGAACAAGAATGCTGTTCCGAAGAAGCATCGCAGCCTAAAAAATCGCCACCGACTCGATCGTTGGTTTGTGCGGTTTTGCCAAGTCACGGCACTGTTGTCGGTGATCATCTTGGCGGTCATGTTGAGTGCCGTTTTCTACCAAGGTCTGCCAGGATTCAACTGGGACTTTGTTAGTTCACCACCCAGTGCGACGCCATCGGATGCCGGGATTCGTCCCGCGTTGTTTGGTTCGATGTGGGTGTGTGGCGTTTGTGCCTTGTTCACGCTTCCGATCGGAGTCGCGACGGCCATCTTTTTGGAAGAATTCAAGCCACGCTCGGTTGCGATGCGTTGGTTCCACAGTTTTATCCAGTTGAATATCAGCAACTTGGCAGGCGTACCATCAGTGGTTTATGGAATCATCGGTTTGACCGCATTTGCCGGAATGTTTGGCATTATGGGGCAAAGCAATAAACCGGCATTCGAAGTAGGCGCGACCTACTTTGACCAATTCGTCAGCGAAGGCAATCGCATTTTGTTGGTTCCCGCGGCCGAGTCGAACTCACCCACTCCGGAATTGAAGCCAGGACTAACCGCGATCACCAGTTCAGGACAACGCGTCGATGTGAACGTGATCGGTGTCAAACAGCGATTGCCCCGCGAGGTGAACGTGCGTGCGGTGACGTTGCGAGAAGACGCCGAGGCAGGACGAATCAGCAAAAAGAATTGGTACTATTTTCGCTTCCCGCTTGGACGTGGTGTGTTGACGGGCGGCTTGACGTTGATGTTGGTCGTGTTGCCGATTGTGATCATCGCGTCGCAAGAGTCGCTTAGAGCAGTTCCCAACTCGCTACGCGAAGGTTCGCTGGGGATGGGAGCGACACAGTGGCAAACCGTGCAAAACGTGACGCTGCCTGCGGCGATACCGGGGATCATGACGGGAGCAATCTTGGCGATGAGCCGAGCGATTGGTGAAGCCGCCCCAATATTGATCATTTGTGGCATCGTCTACATCGGTTCCAATCCAGGTAACTTGATGGACGATTTTTCGGTGATGCCGCTACAGATTTTCAATTGGGCCGCGCGACCTCAAGTCGAGTTCCATGCGGTTGCCGCCAAAGGCATCATTGTCTTGTTGACATTGCTGTTGTCCTTTAACGCCGTCGCGGTGTTGATCCGCAATCGTACTTCAAGGCCGCTTTCCTAACTCGATAGAGAACATTTTTTTCGTCACCCTTGTTGTTGATTGGTGTGTGACGGATGACTCGTTTACAAGTGCAAGAAACCGATGACCGTCTCTTTAAAAAATCTGAATCCCGTGGTTGAATCTCGCCCAGCGGATCGTGCGGTCGTCGCCTCGCCACAGGACTCCGCCCCGATCGATTCAAAAGAACAGACTGACGAAGCGACTACCGCTATTCGCATCGAAGGCTTCAATGCATTTTACGGTGCCTATCACGCGCTGCATGACATCTCGTTGGACATTCCTAAAAACCGCGTGACCGCGTTGATTGGGCCGAGCGGTTGTGGGAAAACGACATTGCTGCGATGGATCAACCGTATGAACGACATCGTGCCGACCGCCCGCGCGGTTGGCAACATTTCACTGGGGGATTTGGACGTACTCGCCTCCAGCACCGATGTGGTCGATTTGCGGCGTCAGGTCGGGATTGTGTTTCAAAAACCAAATCCCTTTCCCAAAACCATCTACGATAATGTGGCCTATGGCCCGCGGCTGCACCTTCGCATCTCGCGATCCGAATTGGACGATTTGGTCCAATGGGCACTGCAAAAAGCGGCCGTTTGGGACGAAGTCAAAGATCGGCTGCACAAACCGGCGCTCGGATTGAGCGGGGGCCAACAACAGCGGGTCTGTATCGCAAGGACCATTGCGACCGGCCCCGAAGTGCTTCTAATGGATGAACCGTGTTCGGCACTCGATCCGATTTCGACCAGCAGTATTGAGGATTTGATTTACGAGCTTCGCCAACAGTACACGATTGTGATTGTGACGCACAACATGCAGCAGGCTTCGCGAGTATCCGACAGGACGGCATTTTTCTATCAAGGACGAGTAATCGAGTTTGGCACGACAGACCAAATCTTTACTCGGCCTGACCAGAAACAGACAGAAGACTATGTTACGGGGAAATTTGGTTAAGCCATTATGACGAAACACTTAGACCGTGACATGGACCACCTGCATCGTGACATTTTGTCGCTTTCAGCGGTCGTCGAAGAAATGATCGGCAATGCTGGCCGAGCGTTACAGGATGGACGCGTCGACCTTGCCGAAAAAGTAATCAATGACGACGAAGATGTGGATCAGCAAGAGGTTGCAATCGAGGAAGAGTGTCTGAAGATGTTGGCACTGCACCACCCTGTTGCGATCGATCTTCGCCGAATTGCAACCGTCATCAAAGTGAACAACGATTTGGAACGGATTGCGGACTTAGCCGTCAACGTGGCGCAACGCGCAATCGGCGTCAAAGACTACCCACGCTTTGTGATTCCTGAGGGCGTCGGCCCGATGGTGTCTAAGGTTAGCGGGATGGTGCGAGGGGCACTTGATGCCTTCGTTAACATGGACACCCACACGGCGAAGAGTGTGATCCTTCGCGACGACGAAGTCGATGCGTTGAATGCGGATTTAATCAATCGTTTGCGGTTAACGATGCAGCAAGACGCTCAATTTGTAGCTGCCGCGCTTCATTGTTTTTCGGCAATTCGCCACTTGGAGCGTATCGCAGATCTAGCAACCAACATTGCTGAGGATGCCATTTATTTGGTGGATGGCGAAATCGTTCGTCATCTCTCCGTTACAAAAAAGATTGCTAAATAAGCTGAAAGAATTATGGCTAAAACCACTGTATTAATTATCGAAGACGATCGCTCCTTGGCCGAAGTGGTCACCTATAATCTTCAACGCGAAGGTTACGAGGTCTACGTGGCCCACGATGGCGAAGACGGGCTAACGCAAGCACGTTTGAAATTGCCCGACGTGATCATCTTGGACCTGATGCTGCCGGTGCTCGACGGACTCGAAGCATGCCGACGACTGCGTGCCGATTCCGCGACCAAGAACACTCGCATCTTGATGCTGACGGCCAAGGCTGAAGAGTCGGACCAATTGATTGGCTTCGCGCTAGGGGCGGATGACTATGTCACCAAACCGTTTAGCGTCAAAGTCTTGCTCGAACGCGTCAAGTCGCTGTGCCGACGAGATAACGAATCTGCAGCCGTGCAATTGATCGCCAGCCAAGGCGTTGCGATTGACCCGGTTCGCTACCGAGTGACCGTCAACGAGGACGTCGTGAATTTGACACGCAGCGAGTTTCGATTGCTCGAGTGCTTGTTGCGGCAACCCGGCCGCGTTTTCTCACGCAGCGAGTTGATCGACGTCGCGCTTGGCGAAGACACGTTGGTACTAGAACGAACGATCGACGTTCACGTTCGCTCACTGCGAAAGAAGCTCGATACCCACGCCGACGTCGTACAAACCGTACGTGGTGTCGGTTACAAGTTCCGCGATCCAAGTGATCAACGCGTCAGCGAACGGGTTTAACGCGACTCGTGTAGCAATTCGTCAAAATTCAATTCCATTTGCCCGTCTTGGTCCTCGCCGCCCAATTCGCGGTACATCAGACTCGGTTGGATATCGGAACTGTGCTGATATTTGCCGGGACCGTAACCACCGCACTCGCCTTGGACCTGCAAGTAATAAATTTGACAGATCTGCATGCTCGCATAGATTCGCACCGGTTGGACGCAGTGCATCTCGAGCGTCCATGTGCCGCAGTAACCGACATCCCCGAGACTACCACCCGGATTGATGAACAACCCCAGACGGCCCAGCGAGCTGCGGCCTTGGATCATCGGCGCGGAGTCTTTAGTTTCGGTGTGTTCGACCGTGCGGCCGAGGTACAACAGCCCCGGCTGCAACGTGATCCCTTCACTGGGAATCTCCAGTCGCCGGTAGCGATTGGGCGTCGCCGCATCCAAAATCACCTCTTCGTATACCAACAACTCGTGATGTAGCGTCAAGTTGTAGCTGTTGGGATTGATTCGGCTCTCGTCAAACGGTTCGATGAGGATCGTATCGTTTAGCTTTCGCTTGATTTCTTCACCCGAAAGAAGCATTGTCAATCCGTGAGGAGAGGAGTGTGGGGTGTCAGATGTCAACGCCAAGGAATGGTTAATTGTCTGTGACGATCATGTTGGCGTCAATGATTTCAACCGCATCGATGTCGATCACCTGCGGATATTTTCGTGCACGCTGACGGATACGTGGCTTTTAACACCCCCCCCCAAGGTCTCAACATCTGCCCTTGAATTTCACCTAGAATGGAACAGCAAGCGAGAGTTGTAGCAAAAAAGCGGCTATTGGTGATAAAATATGCGTAGCGAAACTCGCCAAGAGTTTTGGTTGGCACGGGGATCTACGAAAGTCTTCGCGACTTTCGCTACGGCAGATGTAGCGTGCGTCGCAGACACAATACGCTAGGCAGCTCGTCGGACAGGGGCTCGTACACAGGAAAAGGTGCGAATAGCAGATGGATAATTTAGACGATGTGATTCAGTTGCCAGACGATTTTGATGGTCGGGTCCGTCTGT
>CAXBHV010000510.1:0-5672 GCA_963974855.1 uncultured Rhodopirellula sp.
AGGTGGAACTGTGTTTGTTCGACGATGTGGGCGATCAAAAGGAATCTCAGCGATACGTGATGGCCGAACATACCGACATGGTTTGGCACATCTATCTGCCGGATGCTCGCCCTGGCCAATTGTACGGCTATCGAGTTCATGGTCCGTACGAGCCTGAAAAAGGGCACCGATTCAATGCCAACAAGCTAGTGCTCGATCCGTATGCCAAGGTGATCGGCCGACTGCCGAAGTGGACCGACGCAATGTATGGTTATTTGGTGGGGGACGAACACCAAGACCTGTCGTTCAGCCCGGTAAACAACGCAGCTGATGCACCATTGGCGATGGTGGTGGATGAAGCTTTTACCTGGGGAGATCATCGGTTTCCCCAGATCCCATCTCACCAGTTGGTAATCTACGAATTGCACGTAAAGGGTTTTTCGAAACTGAACAAAGCCATACACGAACCACATCGCGGCACCTATGCCGGACTCGGGTCGCACGAGTCCATCCGTTACTTGAAAGACCTGGGGGTCAACGCAGTCGAGTTGTTACCGATTCAAGTCCATAGCGATGACCGTTATTTGCAAGAAAATGGGCTGGTGAATTATTGGGGGTACAACACGATGGGGTTCTTTGCCCCCGATTCTCGTTATGCGGCGACGGATGAACCACTCGAAGTCATCCGTGAATTCAAAACGATGGTGCGAAACCTACATGATGCGGACATCGAGGTGATCCTTGACGTGGTTTACAACCATACGTTTGAAGGAAATCAAATGGGTCCGACGGCTTCGTTTCGTGGCATCGATAACGCGGCCTACTATCGTTTGGTAGCCGATGACCCTCGCTACTACATGGATTACACCGGTTGCGGGAACACGTTGAACGTTCGCAATCCGCGAGTGCTACAATTCATCATGGACAGTTTGCGGTACTGGGTGACGCATATGCACGTGGACGGGTTTCGCTTTGATTTGGCGAGCACGTTAGCGAGAGAATTACACGAAGTGGACAAGCTTGGTGCGTTCTTTGACATCATTCACCAGGATCCCGTGCTGTCGCAAGTCAAATTGATTGCTGAGCCGTGGGATCTAGGCGAAGGGGGCTATCAAGTCGGTAACTTCCCGGTGGGATGGTCCGAATGGAACGGACGTTACCGGGATTGTGTTCGACGCTTCTGGAAGGGTGACGGCGGATTGGCGTCCGAGTTTGCCACTCGGATCACCGGATCAAGCGATTTGTACCAGTGGAATGGTCGTCGCCCCCATGCCAGCGTGAATTTTGTGACGTGTCACGACGGCTTCACGCTAAACGATTTGGTTTCGTACGACCATAAGCACAACGAAGCCAACAAAGAGGACAACCGTGACGGAGCCGATCACAACGACAGTTGGAACTGCGGCGAGGAAGGCCCCAGCAAAGACGAAGCGGTCGTCCATCTGCGAGAGAAAAAGAAACGAGCGATTCTAGCGACACTTTTGTTGTCGCAAGGCGTTCCGATGTTGCTAAGTGGAGATGAATGCAGTCATACACAACGCGGCAACAACAATGCGTATTGCCAAGACAACGAATTGACTTGGTTAAATTGGTCTTCTGATGAATCAAAAGATCAACTTCGTGAATTTGTGCAACAGGTCATCGAGCTTCGCAAGTCACAGCCGGTGTTCCATCGCCGGCGTTTCTTTCACGGACAAGCGATTCGCGGATTAGATAGTCTGGATGTCACCTGGCTGGATCCCGATGGCGAAGAGATGAGTGATACCACTTGGAACGACCCAAGCGTCCGCTGTCTAGGTGTCCATTTTTGTGGTGGTAAGATCGATGTCGATGAATATGGCGAACCGATCGTGGGCGACCATATTTTGATGTTATTCAACGCCGACCACACGCAGGAGGTTGAATTCCGTTTACCCAAACTGGCAGCCGACAAATCGTGGCAACGCGTGTTCGACACTGCACTGTTCGATGAAAACGGGACCGATATTTTGCAAAACACCTATACCCTTAAAACATGCTCGCTGGTCGTGTTGAAGAGCCCTGTTGAAGAGAACGAGGAAGAGAAATAGCCCCAGTGCAGCGACTTTAAACCGCCGCTGCATCGGCTTAGGTGTGACTATAAAAAATTGACACCACCGCCGATGACGAGGTGGGGTCAAGTTCCGAAGGAAAATTACGGCATTGCCGTTCCGTAGCAACGCTCGCCAGAGCGTGGATGGCTGCCACCAGATGCGAGTCACCACCTTCTAATCTTCTTCGTGGCCGCGTTCTTCGGCAGGGCCTCCTTCGCCGACCAAGTTGCGAGCAGTGTTGACCAAGCCGACATGTGAAAACGCTTGCGGAAAATTACCGAGCATTCGTTTGTGATGCGGATCGTATTCTTCGGACATCAATCCGACATCGTTGCGGAGTCCGAGCAGCATTTCAAACAGTTCGGTCGCTTCACCGACACGCCCAGCCAGCGCATAATTGTCGGCCAACCAAAACGAACACAACAGAAACGCTCCTTCGCCTTCGGGCAACCCATCGACGTTCGATTCCGTCAAATAGCGAACCACCAATCCATCTTTGACCAATCGATCTTCGATCAAACGCAGCGTGCCGATCATCTTGGGATCGTTGGCTTCGACAAACCCGACCAACGGCAACATCAATAGGCTGGCGTCGGTATCGTCCGAACCGTAGGACTGAACAAAGCCGCCAAGTTTCTCGTTAAATCCTTTCGCACAAACTTCGGCGTGGATTCGATCACGTAACTTTCTCCAACGCGCAGCGTCGCCAGGCATCCCAAAATGCTCGACGTCTTTCACCGCGCGATCCGCAGCGACCCATGCCATCACCTTGGAATGGGTAAAGTGGCGTTGGTCGCCACGAATTTCCCAGATCCCTTCGTCCGGTTTCTCCCACTGTGTTTCCAGGAAATCCATGACTGCCGTCTGGACTCGCCAGGCGTCTTCGTCGGCATCCAATCCATAACGGCGAGCCAAGTGCAGGGTTTCCATGATTTCGCCTGGTACATCGAGTTGGTGTTGTCGATAGGCGGCATTGCCAGTTCGCACGGGGGATGAATTTTCATAGCCCGGCAACCAATCAAGTTCCAATTCGGTCAATCGTCGTTCACCGGCAACGCCGTACATGATTTGCAACTGTGATGGATTGCCCGCTGCTGCATTGACCAACCATTTTCGCCATGCCTTGGCCTCTTCGGTGTAACCACCGATCAGAAGTGAATAGAGTGTGAATGTCGAGTCACGAATCCAACAATAACGGTAATCCCAATTGCGGACGCCCCCGATATGCTCGGGCAACGATGTGGTAGCTGCAGCGACGATGCCCCCGGTCGGTGCATACGTCAACGCCTTCAGCGTGATCAAGGATTGTTGTACCTCTTTTCTCCATCGACCTTTGAACGTGCAGCGGCCTGACCATTCTTGCCACCACGCGGTCGCGTCCTCGAGTGTTTGCAGTACATTTTTTTCGAGCGGCGGTGGGTCTTGAGTGCGGGTCCACGTCAATTGGAATGCAGCTTGTTGGTGGGGGCCGAGGTGAAATTTCGAGAGCATCGTTTGCTCGTCGACCTGCACTTGTAGATCCGATGTGCAGTAGACACATTCGGGGCCGGCAATGGCACGGATCCCACGATCAGTGTGCTGGACCCAAGGCAAGATCCCGCCGTAGTCGAACCGTAATGCCAACCGGCTCACGACCTCGACTTCCCCCTCAACGCCTTCGATCAATCGAAAAACATCCGATTCTCGCGTTTGAGGTGCCATGAAATCGGTCAGTCGGATCGTTCCCGAATCGGTTGTGATTTCGGTCTCGAGGATCATCGTTCCCGGGCGATAGCGACGTTGAACCTTGCGGATAGGTTCGGTCGGCGAGATCTTCCAAAAACCGTGGCTTTCGTTGCCAAGCAGCGCCGAGCAACATGCGGCCGAATCAAAACGGGGAAGACACAGCCAATCCATCGAACCCGTCTTGTCGACCAACGCGGCGCCACGGCAATCGCCTAACAACGCATAGTCTTCGATCTTTGAAACCACAGTCTATCTCTCCAAAAAAATCATCACAGGATTCAGTGCAATCTGGCTCGACGCGTTAATCGAGCGGGGTGGACAAAACCCACTTTTTACCAGGCCCGCCCGCATTCGCCCCCTGCGGCCAACAATGCCCACCTTTTCGTGCAGTGCTAATTTCAGACCAACAGATTGGCCGTGCTGTCAGAAAATCGCCGGCCAGGATGTCCCCTCCGCAGTCAGGAGCCTGCAAGGCATCGGGTTCCCAGGCAAGGAGCCTGGGAACCAGCGCCCGTGAAGTCGAGTACAATGCGAACCATCGGCAACGAACCAACCAGCATCGCTGAATGCTTTATTCTTACGTCCTCTTTAGGAGCTGAAAGATGGAATCATCGGAAAACGCGGGGCTCACACTGGCTCGCCGCGACTTCGTGCAACTATCCGCTGGGATGATTGGCGGTTTGGGGATTCCAGGTCTCTTTGATGGCGTCGCCGAAGCGGCTGACAACGACGAAACATCGACCAAATCATCACTTGACGAGTCGTATCTCGAGTTAGGCCTGATCGGCATGGCGCGGTCCAATGGATGGTTCAATGCCCACTTGGGTGCCGCAGTGCTTGCTGGCTACTACATGTGCAACGAGAATCGGTTCAGTGATGCAATCGTGGACAGCATTAAGAAGCAACTCGATTCGTTAATCGCAACCCACCACGAGCAATTCACTCCCTTTGAAAACATGTCTGCTGATATTCCGCTCGTCGAAGCCGTCCCCAGCTCATTAGAACCAGCGGTTCAAGGAGGCTTGCGGGCACACGGCCACGCTGTGATCTACACCGCACTTTCGGTGCGAGCCCTACGAGATGTACCGCACATGGCTGACCCTCGACTGATCAAACTTTTGTGCGGTCACAACGGCCAAATCGCACAAAAAACGCCGAGCCAACCCAGAGTCGTTTCGAAATATGCCGACACTCAAGCAATGATCGAAGCGTTGTTTAACAGCCTCGCCCGATTTGAACCACTGTTGGGGCACCCAACCGTAAAACGTCCGAACTTTACTCACATGACAACGCACACCGAGGCGCTGATGAGTTTGGATGTAATGGGTTACACCGAATTAGCGAAGGCGGGGCAGTTGGGGCACCAGGCCCACATCGATGAACCCGTTCCCGATTTCGATCCGGCCGAGCACCCTTTAGATGAACGTGAATCGACACTGGCCGACATCATGAACGAAGATTTCTGGCAGAACGAAGACAACCAGAAGCAGTGGAATGGACCTTGGAATGTGAAGAACAATCCCAATGGCTATTGGTTGGCGTTTGGCCATCTGTTCAAGGTGCTGTACAGCTACCATCGACTCATTGGACGCATTCAAGACAAGGAAAAAGTGGCACTGTGCAGCCGAGTCCTTCTGGAGCGCTGTGTCAACCCAGAAGTACAGGGCGGTTAGCCATCTGTGGCGGTTAGGTCATTGCGAAAGAGACCCCGCCGCAATGTGACGCGTAAGCGTGGGACCGGCGCTGGTTCAGGAGTCCCTCGCTTACGCATTTTGAAGTTGCTGTCTTCGTGCCGGAGGCACTTTATGGGATAGCCTTGGACTTTAGTCCAAGGTTATCGATTCTGAAATTGGCACCCCGTCGCGGAGCGACGTTCTGTGGCGAACGATCAAGTCA
>CAXBHV010000511.1:0-5668 GCA_963974855.1 uncultured Rhodopirellula sp.
AAGCCGTTCGGATTCAAAGTAGAAAATGGTGCTGCTGAGCTTTGGGGATTCGACCTTGAAAATGCCAGTGACACGACGCCCGACGCACCGGTGGATCCGATCTCAAAGCCCGAAGGTAGACGTGAGCAATGGGAATATTGGCACTGGAACCTTCCGGCCGCAAACGAAGCAGAATCTCGGTAGCTAGCATTTGTATACATCCGCCGAATCAAGCTCGACGGAAGGATGTTTTCTCGAGTCCACGCCATTCGGGCCTCAGGTCGTGACTTTTTGGTTACGCAATTTTTCTGCCACCTCTCCAGCAACTTCGTTGGGGGAGAGGTCCAGCGGAGCCTTCAGTAGGCGTAGGGCCGGTTCCCACCGGCCGGGTTTGTAATTGGCCGTTAGGAACCGGCCCTACAGCCTAACAAAATGAAATGGCATTCCGCGTTTGCCTATGCCCTCAGTTCCGCTTGTTCACTTAAAGACTTTTCCCGGAGTGAGTCCAAGCGATTGGCGATGGTCTGCGTAGACAAGCCGATCAGTGCGACCATCAACCAACAAAATTTCGATACCATTGCGTTTTAGCCGGCGGCTTTAAATTCCGAACTTTGGTTCGTTTCATTGACCAAACGGAATTCGATGGGTGTGTGCGACCGTAGATGAAGATCTTGTTGCGGGTAAGCAATCACGACCCCGTGTTCTCGGAAAAGACGGTCGATGCCCAGCCGTACCTGCGTTTCGATAGTCCTCATCTGGGCCATGTTGCGAGCGGTAACCCAAAAGAAAACTTGGAACGCGAGGGAGCTGTCACCAAAATCGTTGAACGAGACACTCGGCTTGGGATGGGGATGAACACCAGGATTTTCGCTGGCGGCTTGTTCAAGCAACCGCATGACTTTGTCCAATTGCGAACCGTATGCGACGCCTACTTTGATCGACGATCGCAATCGATCATCGGTCCGCGTTAGGTTAGTCACGTTGTTCTCAAGGAATTTGCTATTGGGCACGATAATGTCCAAATTGTCCCCAGTGCGAATCATCGTGCTGCGTGCACCGATGCGAGTCACGTTGCCGTAGGTTTGGTCAATAAGGATCAAGTCCCCCGATTTGATCGGGCGTTCGGCGAGCAGAATGAGCCCACTGATAAAATTGTTCAGGATGTTTTGGCTTCCAAAACCAACACCGATCGCAATCGCACCGCCTAAAAACGTAAACATGGTCAGCGGCACGTTCGCATAACGCAGAGCGGTAAGCGCGAAGGTGATAAGCAACGCATAAAACGACAGCGATTCGATCGCCCCTGCGGCCGCTTGCTCCACACCAAACTTGGGCAGTCTTGTTCCCATCAAACGACTCAGCCAACCGGCGGCAAAATAGCCGAAGATAATAAACAGAAACGTGCTCGCGACTTTGCCAACCGTCAATGACGTATCATCGATGTTAGTCAATTCATAATTCCAGACGCGTTTCATCGAACCCCACGCGTCTTCGATCCATTGGCCCAAGCTCCGCGAAGGCTCGCCCTCGATTTCCGATTGCAACCGGGTCAGTGCGCGCGAAGCACTGTCGATACCCCAGAGGCTGCGATTGTATTGTTCAATCTGTTTTGCCCACGACTCGTTCTGTTTGTCTAGCCAACGATTGCGTTCAGGATCCTGGGCGGTTGCCTCGTCGGCTTTGGAAGCGGCGGCATCCAGTGACGCTCGCGCTGCCGTCAATTTCAATTCGCGAGTTCTTCGCTCGCGAGACAATTGTTCTAGCTGGCTTAATGTTTCGGTCAGCCAGACACGGCGTTCTTCACGCGTCGATTGTCCGGTTGCAACTCGATACCTGCGATCCCACGATGCCCGCATCATCGGCAATCGCTGCAGACGTTGATTGACGACGGCTTGTTCGACTTGGATCGTTTGCTTCGCAATACTCAGTGCCTCCACACGCTCGGTCGCACTTGGATTCGGCGTGGTAAGGGCATCGACTTCTTGGCGTGCTGCCAACCAGCGACGTTCGGCATATTGCAAGTCGAGCTTCAGTGAATCGGCCATCCGATTCAATTCCATCTCGCGGACATCTAGCTCCGCCGTTTTTTCATCGAGTGTGAGTTTGGCAAATGTGACTTGCTTGAAAACGATCTGGCGTTTTCGTTCATTGATTTTCAGTTCGAGTGCGTGAATCGATCGATTGGCCTCTTCGATCGACAACTCCAAGCGACGCAGTGCCAATTTCTCTTCTGCAAACCGGACCTCTCGCTCGATCGCTTTTGACGATTCAACTGCGGCATTGCCGCCGATTTCTTTGGTTTGACGAAGGGTCCGCTTGCTGGCTTCGACTTCCAACCGTGATCGCTCGACACTTTCGCGTGCCGCCAACTGTGACTCGTCAAGCGAGTCTCTTTGCGACTTGCTCGCCGCGATAGCGTCGTTCAGCTTGTCGAGAACCAGGATCGAGTAGGGCGGTCCATCATCAATAGTGCCGCTGGCCAATTTGGTGAGCTGGTTTTTTAAATCCTCTTCTTTCGCGCGTAAGTCCTGCAGCAATGTGAGCGCACTTTTTTGCTGAGCCACCGTGACTTCGATCAATTTGCCTGAATCTACATCTGGCTCGGCTGCTGCCAATGCACGTTCGGCCAAACTGGGGTCGGCGGAATCTCGAGGGGCGAGCTCATCAGGCTGGACGACGGGGACAGCCGCAGATGTACCGCTAGACGCTGCTTCAGGTTCAGCGCCGGGTGCAGTTTCGGCCAGCGTTAATGTGCTAGCGAGAAATATCAGCAAAAAAAGTAACGGTGCTAGCGATCCACGTATCATTCGAATCAATCCATTGATCGCAAACTCACGATGATTGCAAATTGCATCAACGTGGTTGCGTTAACAATGGAGATAGAATGAGCCGGATGCAGGGTCAAGATGATTTTGCGTTACGCCGTCGCCTTGTCCGCTTTCAACACGGTTGCTTGCATAATCGTGAAGAACGACATCGGTGTGGGCTTGTAGCAACGGTCGAAACGAAGGGGCAGTCCCGCGACGACGTCTTGCAGATCGAGATCAGTTCGCCATCCGAGTCGGCGAGTGATGTTGCCGGCCGAATCGACTACTTTCGCAATCAATGTATTTTCGCTGCGGAAATGGTTGACCATCAAAATCTTGCCACCGGGGCGGCACACTCGCACCATTTCGCTCATCATTGATTGCGGTTTTGACACGACGCTAATCGTGTGAAACGACGTCACTACATCAAAGCTGTTGTCCGCGAACGTCAATCGTTCGGCGTTCATCGGCATTACGTTGATGTGATTCCATTGTTTCTGGTCAATCAACTGCTCTGCCTCAGCGAGCATCGATTCGGAGAGGTCGACTCCGGTTAGCCGAATGTCGTGGGGATAGCTGTCGAGCGACAATCCTGTTCCGACTCCCACCTCGAGAACTTGCGTTCCTGAGGAAATGTTCATCGCTGCGACAGCGCTGCGAATGTTTCGTTTGGCAACGGCAGGCCATAATCCCTGATAAACGGGGACCAAATTATCATACAGACGGCTGCGATGGGGTTCGGCAGTTTTCGTCTTCTTCGGAGGCGAAACGGTACTCATGGTTTTTGAAACCCTGTGAAAAACTCAGTCATGCTGACTCAATATCAATGCTGGCATACCTTACGTTCCGCCCGCGTTGCATCGAAGCATCGCAGTTTCCGAGCAGGAGTCAACTCGAATTTGAGAACGCCTTGACGACCGTTAAGTCGTTGCAAGGATAGCGTTTAGAGCATCCAGACCAACAGCCCCCAAACAGATTTTGAACCGATCTATTACACACCTGATACAAATCGGGCTGGTTGGGAGGAACGTTTCTGAAAAATCCCGCATACCAGGGGGGGGCTCAGGCAGAGATGGTGGGATCGGTCGGGGCCGTTTTCCTGGCTAGCAGCGATCGCACGGGGGGGCCGAAGGCGTAATAGCAAAACGCGATCGGGAGTGCGACCCAGTGCAAAAGGAACCCGCCGACAATTGCAAAAAGTGCCTGGCCAAATTGATGCGTCGACCATCGGCCGCTAACGAGTTGCTGGAAAACGTGAGGATATTGGAACCTCGACGTCATCAAATATGCCAAAACGACCGCCAAAACGGGGATCACATAGTGAGCCGAAAGCAATGCGTACTGCGCGGTTTGGTGGACAAATGCGGGGTAAACCGGATCGGTCGCAATCGAGGCGAGGTCGGGCATCGCGATCGCAAACGCGGCGATGGCGCCTGCAGCGGCGGGACTAGGTAGACCTTCAAATCCATCATGTGGATCGTCTTCGTCGGTTTCGACGTTAAATCGAGCCAAGCGAATGAGCACACAAAGGGTGAATAACACTCCGATGGTCCAGCTTAATTTGTCCCAAAATACGTCGCTAATTCGCCAAACGATCACTGCGGGAGCGGTCCCAAAGGTGATCGCATCACACAAACTGTCCAGCTCGGCCCCAAAACGACTCTCCTGGCCGGTCAAACGAGCTGCTGACCCATCCAACGCGTCAAAAACCATCCCAATAAAGATGAGAACGCCGGCAATGAACAGTTTTTCCTCGGGTTGGCGGGCGATCGAATCGCTCATCGCTACCGAGATTGCAGCCAGTCCGCAGACGGCGTTGCCAAGCGTCAAAAGCGTGGGCAAAACCGCCAGATTGAACTTTCGCTTTCGTCGTGGGCGATTCCTCTTGGACAATATTCGTTTGCCCAATCGCATTTTTCCACGCGGTAGCGGCGTTTCGCTATCGTTTTCCAAATCCGTGCGATCAACGTCATGCAATCCTTCCTCGTCGCCGGATTCTTCGTCGCTCGATTCAACGAGTGCTTCGTCGAGAGGCTCGTTGCGTGAGCGTCCAAACGCTCGGCTGCCGAACAAACTGCGTTTGAGTTCACTCATGGATTTTTCGTTGTGATTCCAACATGGAAAGGGTTAGCGGGAACAGTCAGCAGTGTTTTTCGGATTGTGCGTGTGATTCTTGGTACGAACGGATCGAGTTCGTCCACCCAAGCTTAATCATACGACGCCGTATCGCCGCGGTTAAATCGCCGCCTGAGCGACCAAGCCGTACAATTCTTACCGCAAAGTAGCCAAGAATCTTGCGAAATCATCATTTTTGTTCTGACGTTTTCTAGGCGACCAACATTTATCAGCAGGTCGTTTTATTTTCTCTGGCCGTTTCGAAGCGGTTCCAGTCTCCCCGTGGCCGAGTCGCGGAATGGTTCGCATCGGTACTCATGGTCCACCAGCGTATCCGCTATAACAGCGGTATGTCGATATGCGAACCCACCGGAGAGAGTAGACCTTCATGATGACCCCCCGTTATTTAGTGCCCTTCGATACGCGCCGTTCACTTCATCGGTTTACCGATGTGTTGATCATTGGGGGTGGTCTAGCGGGTTTGCGAGCTGCCAACGCGGTTGAATCTAATCGCTCGGTTTTGGTGGTGACCAAAGACAAGCTGCGTGAATCGAACAGTAATTATGCACAGGGTGGAATCGCGGGAGTTGTCGATCCCGATGATCGCTTCGAGGACCATGTCATCGACACGATGGATGCAGGTGGAAACCTTTGCGACGGCGGCACCGTGGATATGGTCATCCGCGAAGGGCCGCGTCGGATCGAAGAATTGATTCGCTGGGGTACTCGGTTCGACGAAGCCGACGGCAATCTTGCGTTAGGCCGTG
>CAXBHV010000512.1:0-5660 GCA_963974855.1 uncultured Rhodopirellula sp.
AACAAGTCGCCGGTAAAAATGCCTCGATTGATAGCCGAGCCGATATTTTCAATTTAGGCGGGACCCTGTTTTATCTGCTCACCGGCAGACCGCCCTATCCGAACGGAGAACTAAAGCAAACGCTTCAGCGACTGCGTAGTTGTCAGTGGGACCGCGAGACGCTTGACCAAGCGGATGCGCCCACCGCCTTGAAAAAAATCTGTCGACGTGCGATGGCGGCCAATCCCGAGAAACGGTTTGCCTCGATGGGCGACATGGCCGACGAACTGGAGAAATTCAGTCACGAAAGTGGTTATGGTCGACGTTCGCTGCTAATCGCTTGTGGTTTCGCTGCGATATTAGCGCTTGGCTTTTGGGGTTACAGCTTGATCGGCGAACCAAAACCGGTGCAAACGCCTGGAGCTTCCGTTGATCCCCAAGCGTTGCCAATCAACCTGCGTGTGGATGTTTGGCAAGAAGAACGTCGTTTTGAACTCGTCAACGGAGTCCCACTGCAAAACGGAGATGCGTTGCAGATTCAATGGACCCTGCCCGCTGGGATGTACGGTTCATTGTTTTTGCTCAATAGCGATCAAACGTGGCGACGATTGGCAACTTATGAAGCTGGCGAATCAAGTCAAACATTGCGTTTCCCTGAATCGGCCACCGCAGTCGCGCCAGTATCAGGAGTCGCTGGCACTGAATTTCTACTCGCGTGTGCAAGCAAAACGGCTGCAATGACGGTCGCCGAGATTGAGTCGGCTGCACAATCATTGGATCTCTTACCGCAACTCGGTGACGCGTCGGTGTTGCGAGTCGATCCCAAAGGCGTTTCTGTCGAGCAGCGTTCGCGAGATCTATTGCCCGCAGTCGAGCTCGTCGCGCCCGAGATGGTCGTGACTCAGCAGTTAGAGAAACTGCGTGAACAGCTCGTCAAAAATGGAATCCTATTCGAAGGGGTTGCCTTTGCTCATGCAGACTAACGCCGTTAACATCCTTTCCACGAGTCGTCCTCCATGTTTGCATCCCCCACTCCCCTACGCACCGCCGCAACCTATTTAATCACGCTGTGTTTAGTTTGTGTCGCGGAAAATGATGCTGTGTCCGCCGAATATGCAATTCATATTCACCTCGATCGTGATGGACGGATCGCAGTCGACTCAGTCGAAATGCCGCTGCCCGAATCGGTGACGTCCCAACCGGGAATGTTATTGTGGACCGACCAGGATCGTGATCGCTGGCAAGTGCTGCCACAAGCATCCGTGACACCTATCTCGTCGGACCCGTCCACGATGTTGGTGACGATGGATTCGGGCAGCCGCGGATCCGGTACTCAGGTGACTCCTGTGATCGCCATGCAGGTGACTTCGCTGGACCAACTGGTCGGGGGCGAGGTATTGCGTGCGGTCGATGGCGGTGGATTGATCACGCCGCTCAATGAACAAATGTTGCTAGAAGGCAACATCACGTTGCGACGCAGTGCGTCGGAGGAAAAAGGATCGGCCGAGCCCTATCCTGCAGCCCAATGGCTACTCCGCTCCGATAAACGCCCCCCACTTCGTTTTGATTTCCCACTAGATAAATTCGAATTGGCGTGGCGTGATATTCCCGATTTGCCCGCCGATCTGATGGACGGGCTGCCGGAAGGCGAATATACGTTGACGCCGGCCGAGGGAGGCGATGCGACGTTGTTTGGAGTCGAGTCCAAAACGCACCGTGATCAATTGTTGCGGCATGCTAATGCGTTTCGCGAGATCATCGGAACGACCGACGATCCAGTGTACGTTCAATTGGCGATCGAAGCGATGTTTGCTGCCAAGGACGATGACGGTCAATCGGATCCTTATCTCGTCGATGCATACAACCTGCTTGCGAAATTGCCGAAGCATCTGAGCACCGCACACCTGTCCGAAATCCAAGACAGCGTGTGGAAACAGATCAAGGGCGAACGTGAGGACTCCGCAGTAACATTCGATTCGACTGGCGTCGCTGTGATAGACCTCGCTCGGCAACGCATCACCGAAGGCCGCTGGCGTGAGGCGGAAACATTACTGCAAAGCGAAGAAGCCAAGGCTTCGCATCGGTCACGTGCGTTGGCTCGGTTATACGAAGCGGTGATTTTATCGGAGTCTGGAGCCGCGACAGGCAACGCCGCCTACGCAGCGTTTATGGAATCACTCGAAGGAATGTCCGAAAGTCCCGTGGCGGACCTGTTTCGAGCTCACAACAACTTTGCCAACTTTCTGCTCAATCGAGCCCAAGACCGAGTCTACGACCACGCGTTTCAAATCGCTACCGGTGTGCCGGCGCCACTGTACAGCGGGCTAAACGATTGGCACTTGGCTCGCGTGCATTATCAGGAAGCCGAAGCGATTGCCAACTCGCTCGCGCCGCATCAAGCCGCTTCCGTTCGCACCAATATCGCTCGGCAATATGCCTTGCTAGCCGATTATCTGCAATTATTAAACTCGGCGTTTACCAGCGACCAACAGTGGTCCGAGGGCCAGCAAGCGGCTGCGGAGCAAGCATTCGAAATCGCGAAACAAGTCAGCGTGTCGGACGCCCAACGAGTCGATTCGCCAACGCGGGCCGGGGCTTTCGCGATGCTTGCTCGTTTGGCGCATCGCATTGGCGATGCTCAGCAGTGTCGCGACATGGCCGGCAAAGCACTGCAGTGGTACTTGCAAGACGGCTCGTTGGTGGGTGTCGAGAGTATGCATCGGATGATCGGAGTGTCGTTGGCTCGTGAAGCCGCGTCGCAAGACTCGCCCGCGGCGGCGGCCGCGAAAACAGACGAGGCGTTGCAACATCTGTTGATTTCGCACGCATTGGCTGAGACGCTTCGCGATCGTTTTCCCAGTGATACCGCCGGACTGTCTCGTGCCGGGTTCTTTGCCCGCCGAGCCTACGTGCATGAGCAGATCGTTGAGTTGATGATTGCAGCGGGGCGATCGACGGATGCGTTGGCGTATGCCGAGTTGGCGAAGTCGCGATCACTACAAGATTTTCTCGCAACGCGATCCTCGGTTCATAAGGACGAATTACAATCATCGCGTCCTATGGCGGAATTGCTCGAGCAGTGGCCCGCGGGCACGATTGCATTGGAGTACTTTCTTGGTGCCGAGCGAGGCTGGGTGTTTGTCGTCGATACGAATGGTAAAACACAGGCGTATCCGTTGATCGACGAGGCGGGGAAGCCGCTGGCTTCACGAGACATCGTCGAGAGTGTTCAGCAATTTGTGTCGGGAATTCGCGGCACGTCACGTCAGATGTTCCAACGGCATTCCGCGGGACTGGGGTTTGACAAAACATGGCAGAACAAACTGCATGTCTTTTATCAGCAGCTGATCCCAGCAGAGTTGCGTCCTCAATTGAGCGAGGCAAACGAGCTATTGATCGTGCCTCATCACATCTTGCACTACTTTCCGTTTGCCGCACTCGTGACAACCGTGGATGAAGAGCCGCGGATTTCGATTGAGATGCCGCAGCCAACCTTCTTGATCGACGGCGATTTCCAAATCTGTAACGTTCCCTCGCTGACAGCTTGGGACTTGCTTCGCCAACAAACTCCTGATCCGATTGAGCACGCTAATGCGATTGGCATCACTGATTTTGAGAACGCACCACGCTTGCCCGGAGTAGATCAGGACCTAGCAAACTTTTCCACTGCGTTTGCGAAGCACCCGTTGACGATTTTGCGAGGCGCTGAGGTGGACGAAGCGGGCATGAAGGAGTACTTGCAGCGTCCCGGGTTACTTTTCGTCGCTACCCACGGAATGAACATTGCCGATCAACCACTCGACAGTTTTCTGTTGTGTCATGCCGGGAACGATTCGGCCAGCAGCGACGACGATGGACGATTGACGGCTGCCGAGATTTTGGCCCAACCGGTAGCCAGCGACGTGGTTGTGCTGAGCGCATGTTATTCGGGGCTTGCCGATCGCAGTCCGCTGCCGGGCGATGATCTGTTTGGATTGCAGCGAGCGCTGTTGCAATCCGGTGCGTCCAATGTCGTTTGTGGTTTGTGGGACGTTTATGATGAAACCGGTGCCCAATTGATGAACGTCTTCTTCCAGCGATTGGAAGCGGGTGATCCAGTGCACGCGGCGTTGGGCAATTCGCAGCGAGCGTTTTTAAAGGCCCGTCGCGCCGAGGGAAGTTTTGATCCCTGGATCCATCCCTACTTTTGGGCCGTCTACAAAGCGACCGGCAGCGACCAAACGACGATGAAGACCGATTAAGCGATTGTTCCCTATCGCCCCTTTTGCTGGGCCCTCGTCGTCTTAGAATGGGGCGATGTTTGAACTTCGCTGTACTGTCCGAAATTGTCGAGAACCGCTTCAACAACGTGAAAGTGGGCTGTTTTGTGCTGCCGGTCACCATTTTGATCGAGCCAAAGAAGGCTACTGGAGTCTGTTGCAGCCGCAGGATCGACGCTCAAAGAATCCAGGCGATGCGGACGCGGCCGTGCTGGCCCGGCATCGCTGGCTAGTACGTGGCTACGCTGCGGGGTTGGTCGAAACGCTGCGGCCTTGGATTGCCGACTCGGCGTCGGAGGATCCTGCCGCTCCTAGGCGGACGATGGATCTCGGATGCGGCGAAGGTTCGTTTGGCCCCGCGTTGTTTTCGGATGAAGCCGCAGGATACTGCGGCGTCGATCTATCCAAACGGGCCATCAAATTGGCCGCTCGTGGATGGCCCGCCGGAACTTGGGTGCTGGCCAACGCGGATCGAATTTTGCCATCTGCCGATCAGAGTGTCGATCGAGTGATCTCGTTGTTCGGGCGTCGTCCCGCATCAGAGATCCATCGTGTACTCTGCGACGCCGGTATCTGTATCGTCGCGGTACCAGGCGAAGAGGATCTGATCGAACTTCGCGAACAGGTTCAGCAAGCGGGCCATCGACGAAGCCGTTGGGAGATGGTCGTCGATGAGTTGTCCGCAGCCGGACTCGATTTCATCGAACACAAGCATTGGCAACAGAGCGTTGACCTAGAAACCGATGCGATCGCCGACGCCTTAGCAATGACCTACCGCGGCGTACGGCATTCTGAGCAGAGTCGCTTAGAATCGTTGCCCGCAATGTCGGTGACGTTAGCCGCCGACTTGATTCTACTGCGACGCCGTTCATAGTCCGTTGCCGCCGGGATCATCCCGACGTTTGGTGCACATCCCTGAGCCGACGGCGTTAGCCGCGGGCCTCGTCCCCCGCGTTTTTGATGCCTAGGGCACTCGGCTAAGTCCGGCGGCCTAGATGCAAAACGCGATGTTTTAGCGTCGCGAGCGATGCTTTGCTTTGCCGCTGTCATGATGCCGGCCGCGTTTGCCGTGATGCATTCCGCGAGAATCTGGTTTGGGTCCATGATGACCACGCCCCATGGCGTGGCGACCTTGTGGTTGTCCACCGCGACGATGACTGACGCCTTGATGACCACGCTGCTGACCACGTTTGCCGTGGTGCATTCCGCGAGCAGCAGGTTTGGGTCCATGATGACCACGGCCCATGGCGTGGCGACCTTGTGGTTGTCCACCGCGACGATGACTGACGCCTTGATGACCACGCTGCTGACCACGTTTGCCGTGGTGCATTCCGCGAGCAGCAGGTTTGGGTCCATGATGACCACGGCCCATGGCGTGGCGACCTTGTGGTTGTCCACCGCGACGATGACTGACGCCTTGAT
>CAXBHV010000513.1:0-5659 GCA_963974855.1 uncultured Rhodopirellula sp.
TCATCCAGCAAGCTTCGGATCTGATCGACGACGATCTGGGCGCGTCCGATGGACAAATCCTGTAGCAAGTCTGGCAAAATCGCAGGAAGATCCTGAATGGGGGCAATTTGGGAGCAAATGGAACGCACTTTAGGCTCTTTCTGATGTCATTGTGAGCATTTATGGATCGCAGTTTGACGTCGCAACACGCGTTGGCACCGCGTCACCGAGCCACCAGACCCTATCAGAATAGACTGGTTCTACGTATGATATGGGCTTGATTTTAACGATAATGCGGGACAGTCAGTTGAGAGTAACGATGAAGACCAAACACCACTTCGCGTCGAAATTCGTCCTTACGGTTGCGGTTGGGTTTGTGACGATGTTGACCGCAAATACAGCGGAGGCTCAGCTGTTCCAGCGTCTTCGTGCTCGTTTAGCAGAACCGCTGATACAGCCACAGCCTGCACAGCGGTTGCCCCAGCAGCCTCAAATCCAGCAACCCCGCCCCTCGCAAGCTCAACCGCAGGCACAATCGCCGCTACGGCCTGTCCAGCCTTTGACGCGAGGCAGTTCGACAAACCCAACTTTGCGGCCCACGACGCCTCAATCGCCCCGCCAACTCGGAAGTGGGTCGCTGGGAATCGATGTCGAGCAGGATGCGGTGGCGATGCAGGGACTGCGAGTCACTCGTATTTCAGCTCAATCGTTAGCCGACGAGGCAGGGCTTCGCGAAGGGGACCTGATTGTTGCCATCGATGGCCAAGGAACCCCCACGATCGAGTCGGTCGTGGGCGTGCTTCGCCAGAGAAGTGCTGGCGATACCGTGGTGGCACGTGTGATACGTGAGCGAAGGCTGGGGCAACTGAGGATTCCGCTAATCGAAAAACAAGCCGTACGGGAGGAATTGCCCGCTAATCGTCCTGTGGCTTCGGCCAAACCGCCAACCCAGCAACCGGAAACCGCACCTAAGCCCGCAATTCAACAACCGAAAGTTGCTGCCACGCCCGCCCCCGTTGCCAAATCAGTACTTGAGCGTGCCAAACCGACCCCTTCCGCAATGGAAGTCGCCGAACCAGCCATCACGCCTGATTCCATTTTGGACCGCTTGGGTGTCCAGGTCGAAGACGCACAAATCGTTCGAGGGGCTGTGGTTACCGAGATCGCCCCTCAATCGATCAGCGAGCGTTTGGGGCTGAGAATCGCAGACCGAATCGTTTCGGTTGATGACGAATTCGTATTCACGGCCAATCGATTTGAATGGCGTCTGCAGCAGTGGGATGCCAAAAAGCCATTGAAAATACAGCTGATCCGCGACGAGCGTTTGCTGACGCTGTCGCTGGATCCTAGCCGCCTCAATACGCCGAATTCCGCAGGGAGTGATGCGGTTGCGGGATCAGGCGTCAAAAATGGCCCACCCGCAAACGGGGACGGCAAAGAGAGTTCGATGCTCGAAGGAGTCGGCTCCGCTCTGGGAAGTTTCTTTGCTGGCAAAAGCAAGGATTCCAATCAGTCATCGGCTGATAAGACTCCATCGGGACCTGTTGCCGCTCCTGTCGTCAAAGCTGATGCTGAGTTGGACGCCGATCCATTGGCCTTTGGAGACGAGGAATCGGTCGACCAAGCTGCTTTTGAAGAATCGGGGACGACGATGGTGGCTCCGATTGAGCGATCACTCGATTCAAAACCGTCGCCCCGCCCTCAACCAAAATCGAATTCGGAAGCCGATCCGCCGTCGCTAGAGGCACTGGAGCTGCCTGCCGGAGATCTTTCGAATTCTCCGTCAAAACAAGCAACGACCAAGCGGGGCAAGGAGCTTGAAGCCGAAATTGAGCGATTGGAACGTCAGCTCGAAGAAATGAAAGCAAAGGCTGACAAGAAAAAATAGCAGTTTGTTGCAGTCGAAAGTAAAGATGTAACGGTTGTCTGGACGATATCGGATGTGACGAGACTTTGTGCAATGTGGATTGCAAGGGTCGATTCGTCGCAAACGCACCTGACAACTCGCCGGAAATCACGAAGGCACATCTATGAGCCGCACGTCGAAGCAACAACGCCTGACTCGTTTGGCTGTAGCCACCGTTCTAACGGGGGCCTGTGTCATCTCGACTACGGGATGCCAAGTCGCTCTGAATGGTCAAACACTACCGAGCCCGTACTATCTGCAGGACGATGTCCAGTACTTCCCGGCAGGTCCCGAGTTCAAACTGCCGCGTGAAGCGGCAGCACTGAAGGCCGCTCGTGCCGAAGAGAAACTGAATCGGCGATAACCATGAAGGCGAAAGATCGATCGCAGTGCTGAATTCAGCCACGATCCCGTATCTTTCGCGTTGGGGCAATGACGAGCGACATTCGCTCGTTTCTCATCTTTGAATCGTCGTGAATCCGACGCATCTCTTACGCGCCCGCGAACTTATTCGTCCGAAGCTCGCATGAACGCGCCCATGATCGAGTCATAGTCGCAGATCTCTTCGTCACGGAAGTAGAGCTTCAGCTCTCGCTTGGCCGATTCGACCGAGTCGCTGGCATGAACGAGATTCATTTGCCGACTGCTGCTCAGATCGCCACGAATGGTGCCGGGAGCCGCTTTGAGTCCGTTGGTAGCGCCTAACATCTCACGGACCACTTGGATTACGTCCAATCCGTCGATGGCGAGAGCCACAACGGGAGCCGCGGTGATGAACTCTTCCAATCCGCTGTAAAACGGTTTTTCAACGTGTTCGGCATAATGTTGTTGTGACAATTCGGGAGTCACGCGAAGCATTTTCATGCCCACAACGTGAAGCCCCTTGGCTTCGAATCGAGCGATGATTTCGCCCATCAAACGTCGTTGAACACAATCAGGTTTTAACAGCACCAATGTACGTTGCATCGAACAGCAGACTCCGCGCCAGCATCCAAAACGAGCCAGCAAAATCGAGGAACAAAATAGAAGTTCCGGGGATTATCGACAGCAATCTTCCGAGCGCGAAGCGGGGGGACACCAAGGTTTTATCAAGCGGCGACACGCTAATCGCCAGCGACTCTTAGCAATGTGATTGTTTTTTCGCTCGCATTGATTTCGAACTTGAAATGCTGCAGAAAGCTCAACCCTAACAGCGGTTCCGCATCCGTAGCGACGGCATCCAGGACAGCGGCTTCGACATTTTCGGCCTCAAACTCGCCAATTCGAACGCGGGGCAAGATGACCGCACGGGCTGGGATTGTCCGTCCATCGGCCATCACCAACGTCACTTGGCGAGCATCCACGGGTACCTCGACGCCGAGCTCGACGGCGGACTTTGCGGGCAAGGTCACCATCGATGCGCCGCTGTCGACGATCATGTACATCGGTTTTGAGCCAACAACGACAGTGACGCCAAGCGAACCGCCCGATCCGGGAACCAGCGGGATCGATTCGCGGAAAATTTCCTGTTCGACCCGTTCAAGTCGCTTGTCGATCGACTTCAAAATGATCTCAGCCGACAATTCCTGTGGCGTTTCGAAATTGGTTGCCATCACCCGCAAGGCAATTTGTGTTTCCTTTTTCTGAAGCGATTTGGAGAGTTCCTCATGCAATTTTTCGTAATCGGCTCGGATCGCAAGCACGGTTTCGGCATAACTTGTTTCCGCCTCCGTCAACTTGGCTCGCTCCGCCGCCAGCTGTTCTTTTAGCGATTCGCGGTTGGTCATTGCCGCCCGGATTTGGGCACGGTTCGCTTCAATTAGCCCCACGAGCTGATTGTTGGCCTGAACATTCACCCCTGCCACGCGAGCGAGCTGCAAATTGAGTTCACCCACCTGAGCGTTTAGCTGCTGCAATTGAATTCGGTTCGCGTTGACCTTGGCCTCGGCAGCCTTCCACGACTGCTGAATCAATTTCAATTCACGCTGCTGTCGCGTCAAACCGGTCAAAGCACGCGATATTTCGGTCGAATTCGTCGGTTGAATTGACTTTCCGCTCTTACGGAGCCCTTCGCCTTGAAGGATTTTCTCGGCCTTTTCGACCACTTCGGGGCTGTATTTTGCCACATCCGAAGCGAGCACATGCGTCAAATCTGGTAAAAAGAACGCTGCTAAACACACCACGATGACACATCGAAATCTCATCCACCGGCCACGACTCGCCCCGCGTTCAATGCAGCGAAGCGGGACGCTATTCGTCGGGTCGCAACAATGTTTGGTGTCATAAGGAACTGCCATGGTCATCCTGTTCAGCGTCAACAAATCGGGGGCGAAAGAAAAAGGGGGCCCGAACGAATTCGTCTTCGGGGGGAATTCGAGTCCCATTGTATCCTCGACTCTGTGCCGATGTGCTGTTTCTAACCGGGACGCTCGCCGATTTCTGATCCCCTTCCTGCTTCTTGCACCGATCTTGGCGGTCACAGCAACACCTCGCCAGGCATATTGCCAAGCGGAATCGACATTGTCCCCATTGCCACCCGTGGCGTCGTTAAGCACGTTGAGCCAAATGGCAACGAGGTTGCTAAAAGACGAAGCGACCGCAAGCGGGCCGCAGCAAAAAGAATTGGCTTTGACGGCACTTTGTGACTTTTACGTGTTGATGCGAAGCGATCCACGCTACCAAGAAAGCGACATGCTTCGTGGTGATGCGGCAAAAGTCCGTCGTCGTTTAATCAAGTCCGCACATCACCTGGAACATTGCCTGCGGCGATCGAAAATTCCTCGACCAGAAACGTTGTCAGCCGAAGTGGACGGGATGATTCGCCAAAGCGAGCTCGATTTCCAGGCCGGAAAGCGAACACGGTTGAGCGATTACGACATCCAAGACCCCACGGACTCGAGCACGGACGAAAAAGCGGCCGAGGATGGTCATGGCGGCGGAGCAGCGGCGGATAATGGATGGCAATTGGTGGAATTGATCGAGCGAGTGGTGGCACCTGATTTTTGGGACACACGTGGCGGGGCAGGGACCATACATTACTATGCGATGCGGCGAGTGTTGGTGGTGCGAGCGACGAGCGATGTCCACGAGCAGATTCGCGACCTGCTGATCGCGTTAGGGTGGTAGCCGCTGCATGCGGTGACGGTACGATTAGTAAATGGTGACGCGCCTCCGCTAGCGACTTAAACGCAGAGCAAACGTCAACGGCGAAGAACGTAAAAGTAACGGTTTACTCCATTTAAGCGTATGAATAAGAAATCCAATTCGATCAACCAACCGGTAATGAAGTTGACTTGTCCGACTTGCAGCAAGCGATTCTTGATCGACGAGACGCCGACACCACCGTTTTGCTGCGAGCGATGCCAGCTAATCGATTTGGGGCGGTGGCTGGGTGAGGAAATCGGGCTGCCATACGAAGGCGACCCCGACGGAACACCCGTAGAATACCGCGAAGAACCGAGGGACTAACGGATTCGGGCGATCTTCCGCGTTGGCGAACTCCTCCTCGACGGCCATTCTCCTTTCTCGATGGCTATCCGGAGAGCAAAAATTCTGACTCTCCCTTGCCCAGCTTGACTGCTTGGATCTTTACAAGAGCTACAACACAGACGAAAATGGCTGATTGCTAACGACAAGAACCTTTCCCTGCCGAAGCGGCGTTGGGGAAGGTTTTATTTTGGCCGTTGCGGATTCACTCGGGTGCTAGCATTTTTGCTGTTACCGAATCTCAGCAATCGATTTGTCAAATACGATTTTCAAAACCATTCTCACAAGGAATTCCCACCATGCATGACA
>CAXBHV010000514.1:0-5646 GCA_963974855.1 uncultured Rhodopirellula sp.
CAGTTTCGAATCCGGCAGCGGGGCGAAGTCAACGATTACCGACTGGCGTGCTGCCGGATCATTGATCCGTCGCAGCACTCCGTCGGTTTCGTTTTGTGCGTTGCCTTTGACATAACACTGAGTCGTAAACGGCTTTCCCGAGTTTTGCTTGACCGCAAAATGAATATGTGGCGTGCGACCTGGATACGGCACCGGCTTGATCGTGCGAAAATAGTACTCGCCCGTGCTGCTGGTGAGAAAGCGTCCAAAGCCTTGGAAGTTTGAATCGCGTCCGCGACCACTTTCGCCGCGTGAATGCAGGTAGGCACCCTGATTGTCGACTTGCCAAATTTCGACCACGGCGTTGCGAATCGGGTTGCCTTTGGGGTCCAGAATGCGGCCCGTCAAATGAGTGATCTCACCCACCGACGGCTTGATGTGATCGTTCACGATCAGCAAATCATTGTCGGTGTCCAGTGGCAAACGATCGGGATAAAACGGTCCAGCCGTTTGGGCTGGCGTACGCATCAATTCTTCGGCGAACACTCCGGGCGTCACCATCGCCGCAGTCAAAAACGAAGATTGAGCAAGAAAATGACGCCGATGAAATAGACGGTTTGGTTTCATCTTCATTAACCCTAAATTGGAACGGGGAATGCGACTGCGCGGCAGACGCGGGTGGGGGAAGCTTGAACGGCTGACGTTATTCTAGCGGAACGGCCGGGTAACGTCCTGACAATCGTTTTGGCATTGCACTTGGGGTGTAGCGAACGCCCGTTCCCCAGTCACCTTGTGGGCGGTAATGCGGACTATTGCGGGTCGTTTGCGGTTTGTAAGCAGATTCGTCACTTTCGTCGCACCACCATTTCAACCATTTTTCGCTCAACTCGTTGACGACCGCAGGCTTCGCCGCTGCAAGATTGGTTGTCTCCAGAGGATCGTTTTGAGTGTCAAATAGCTGCCAGCCGGCACCATCCACCTCGGCCAACGTCCAGCGATCGGTGCGAATTGCACGGTTATCCATGTACTGGAAATAGAGTGGGCGGGTCCGCTGCCACGCTGTATCACGGAGTGCCGGATCACTGAGTGCCGGCAGAAACGATTCGCCCGCAACGTCGTCGGCATTACTGCCGATCGCGTCGAGAAAGGTCGGCAGCACATCGACCATGTGCAGCGCACGAGAGTCGATGCGTCCAGGAGTGCCCGTTTTACCGGGCCACCAAGCCACCGCACCTGTGGTGACACCACCAGCGTGTTGGCCGATTTTGTACATTCGCCATGGCGTCACGCTCGCATAAGCCCAGCCGGTGCCGGGTTGCCAGTTCGATTCACGATCACCCGGCAAGCGATCCATTTTCAACATTGCTTCGTCGACCACCGAAAAGGAATCGGTTCCATTGTCGCTGAGAAACAGAACCAACGTGTTGTCGCCGCGCCCATTGTCTCGGATCGACTGCATGACACGCCCAATCCCGCGATCCATACGCTGGACCATCGCCGCGAAAACGGACATCCTCAAGTCCTCTAAATCACGTTGTTCGTCGCTGAGCGAATCCCACTGGGGAAGGTTCTCGGGATAAGACGGAAGCACAGCATCGGCCGCAACGAGCCCCATTTCTTTTTGGCGGCGGAAGCGGGATTCGCGAATGGCCTGCCAGCCCGCAGCATACTTGCCTCGGTATTGCATGATGTCATTACGCGGAGCCTGTAGCGGATTGTGCGGAGCTTGGTAACTCAAATACAAAAAGAACGGACTGGCGGATTCCTGTTTCGAAGCGTTGTCGATGAACTGAATCGCCCGGTCGCTTAATGCATCGCTGCTGTAATAGTTGTCACCAAAGTCCGTATACGGCTCGCGGTCAAGACGGTAACTGGGGGATCCGGCGAAATGATCCGCGAAACCGTTCAAAAATCCAAAGAAGTGGTCAAATCCGCGATCCATTGGATGGCCATCGAGATGCCATTTTCCGATTAACGCCGAACGATACCCCGATTCACGCAGTCGCTCAGGCAACAGGAGCGTTTCTTGAAAATTTGGTAGAGCATTCGGCCACCAGCGACCAGTCAACATCGACGCACGGGAAACGACGCACATACCCCCATTGTAAAAATGGGTCATGCGAACACCTTCGTTAGCGAGCTGATCAATGTTGGGAGTCGATATCTCGCCTCCGTAGCAACCTGGGTCCGAATACCCCATGTCGTCAGCGAGAATCAGGACGATGTTGGGTCTTGATTCTGCGTTTGCGGTATTGGCAACAGCGAAGGAAACGGCCATCGCAATCACAATCATCAGTGAGAATGGCCGCAAAGTCAGACGCTTTGTTCCAAACGCAAAATTCAACAACTCCGTCACAATCATCCTTCATCTCTTGAGATTAAACAGTACAAGCCAAGTTGCGGCGCTGGTTCGCCGGCTCCTGCCCAACGCCGTGAGCGATTTCGTAGCGGAACTTGTCAACGGCCTGTCGATTTAGTTAGCCGCTTGGGCCAACGCTGTGAAGCATTTTCTCGTAGCTACCTTCGCCAGAAGGTGGTGATTCGTATTGGCCGGCAATCATCCACGCTCTGGCGAGCGTAGCTACGGGACGAAAGTCTTGACGACTTTCGCTACGCCAAAAACGCACGAAGGCTTTAAAAAAAATCGTTCACAGCGTTGGGCTCCCGCCTGCTGAGCGAGGAAAGTCGAGGCTCGAGACTATTCTCATCGCCAGCAGCAGATTATGCAAACCGGTGTGTCGGATCATGCGTCCGCGAAAGCAGTATCTTTAACCCGCAGCATTCAGACCGACGATCCACGCGACCGTGATCAGCGTGATCGTTGCGACGCCCGCAACGGTTTGAACCCACCGGCTGGCCAACCAGCGATCCGGCAAGCGGCTTCCGGCCCAGCCAATCAGCAACCCTGCAACGAAGCCAGTCACGTGGGCGAGCACGTCGGTGCGTTCGCCGCCGACTCCGGTGAACGCCAGCAATAGCACTCCACCGATCAACGGACTCCATCGTTTAAACGGTTTGTCTTGAGCCGACGCCCAGCGACGAAGCCCATGCGATACGATCATCCCGAGTGCGGCAAACACGGCAGTCGAAGCACCGATGGAAGTGTGTTCCGCTGCTTGGGCCCAGGCGTTCATGCCGTTGCCCATCGCACCGGCGATCACAATTCCAAGCCATGCCACACCGCCACCGAGGGATCGACCGGCAAGCAGTCCAAAGACGGTTCCAAATAACAGGTTCCCCATCAAGTGGGCCGCATCTAAATGAAGCGTTAAGGCTGTGATCATTCGCCACCATTGGCCTGCAACGACGCTGCCCGAATGCATCCGCCCGGCCTGGAACCACTCGAATCCAAACGCAGACTTTGCGGCTAGCACTGCGACAAACATGAGCACGACTGCGTACAGGAAGATCGACAGCGATGCGCCTTCGAAAACGGGATCTGCGGTGCGGCGACGTGGCGCTGAATCGCTGTTTTCGTTTCGGTAGGCCTCCAGTTCGGCGATCGCGACGTCCTGATTTCCTCGAGCAACGACGAGCAACCATGTGCCATCGCGAGATACCGCCTCGGCGGCAATGCCAGCGGCCATCAGGACAAGGCGTGCTTCAAAACATTCGCTCGATCGGCTCGTTGTGAGAACGATTTCTTGACTTGGCGGCTGATTTTCCATCCCACTATCTTCGGCGCGAACCATCGATTTAGCAATCCGACGAGCGACTATCGCAGGCCAAAACGTAGCGGAGCGAATTTCCGGCAGACCCGGCGGGAGTCAAGTCACCCTCACTTTGGCATCTGCCGGATCTGCTTCGCTGCCTCGACTTGATCTTCCCTACCAACGTACAACGACGACGAAAAATACCGGCGGGGGGTGTCGGCACCACCTCTGGGAATGAAGGCTGTTGATCGAGTTGGCTCTAGATACAATAAGTGAATGCATTGTTTCCCCGACGCTGCTGCCCTCCGCCTTTGCGACTTTGTAACGGTCGTATCAAACAATTCCGCCTAATTTACTGTCCACATCGGGTCCAAATTCGATCCCCGGTTGATCTTTTGCGTCCATCAACGATAGTCAACGCTTTCGAATTGAATCCGATTCCAACCAGACGACGCGATGACCGAGAAAACCCAAACGCCAGCGACCGACGATCTTCGCATCAACGAGATTAAGCAGTTGATGCCACCGAAAGATCTGATGGCCGAGATTCCGGTCGAAGCCGAGGTGGCGGAAACCGTCTCTAGCGCTCGAGCTGGCATTCAGCGTGTGCTCCGCGAAGAAGATGACCGTTTGGTGGTTGTCATTGGCCCTTGTTCGATCCATGACCCCGAAGCGGCGCTGGAGTACGCTCAACTGCTGGCCGTGGAACAACAAAAACATCAGGACAATTTACTGATCGTAATGCGGGTCTATTTCGAGAAACCTCGCACCACTGTCGGTTGGAAAGGGTTGATCAATGACCCTGGTTTGGACGACAGCTTCGAGATCAATCGCGGCCTGCGAACCGCTCGCGGGCTGCTGCGTGACATCAACGCGATGGGGTTGCCGACCGGCACCGAGTTCCTCGATTTGATCAGTCCCCAATACATTGCCGACCTTGTCGGTTGGGGAGCCATCGGTGCTCGCACGACCGAAAGCCAAGGGCATCGTGAACTCGCATCCGGGTTGTCATGCCCAGTCGGCTTCAAAAATGGAACCAGCGGCAACGTACAAATCGCCGTCGATGCGATTTGCTCGGCCCAGCGACCGCACCATTTCTTGTCGGTGACCAAAGAAGGCACGTCCGCGATCTTTGCGACAACCGGCAACAGCGATTGTCACGTGATCATGCGAGGCGGTATTCACACGAACTATGACGCAGCGAGTATCGACGCCGCGTCCGATTTGCTGAAGAAAGCAAACCTGACCCCACGAATCATGATCGACACCAGCCACGCGAACAGTCGTAAAAAGTACACGCGTCAACGCTACGTGTGCCGTGATATTTGCAGCCAGGTAGGCGATGGCGACAACCGCATCATGGGCGTGATGATCGAAAGCAACTTGGTCGAAGGCAACCAGAACCTCAGCGACGGAAATTTGGTCCGTGGCAAGAGCATCACCGACGCCTGTATCGGCTGGGACGAAACAATCGCAATCCTGCAAGACCTCAGCGACGCGGTGGAGTCACGCCGCAGCAAATAATCGGTCGCGTAATTTTGAAGTGCCGGAGGGCACGGCAGCAATTAGCCTGGGCGAATCCCCCAGGTTTTAGACGCCACACGCCACCAAAGCCACGGAGGGGCGGCAGCGTTCGGTCGTTTCACTTTCTGTCGCCCCTCCGGGCAACGCTGTGAAGCATTTTTCCCTATAGAGTTTGTACTGATTTAGCGTACCAGAAGTCGTCAAGACTTTCGTTTCCATGACGTCTGGTCCCCGAAACTCTTGGCGAGTTTCGCTACGAAAAATGCTTCTGGCTCGATTACCTGGAAGTCGATTCGACATTCTAAAACCAAAATGGAAGCAACCAACCAGCATCGAGCCGAGCGAGTTTGGCGGCACGGCGAGCATGTGCCGGAACTGGATGGGCTGCGTGGGTTTGCCATCCTGATCGTGACGCTGTATCGGTTCGGCAAAGAGTTCCCCGCAGAAACCGCAGTTGGCAAAGCGATTTCGATGATCCTGAGCCAGGGGG
>CAXBHV010000515.1:0-5644 GCA_963974855.1 uncultured Rhodopirellula sp.
TCCAAAAATCGGTAGCCGAATTTGCATCGGGGAAACGCAGGCCGATTCCGACCACAGCGATCGCATTTTCGGGTAACGTCATTTCGATCGCTCCCCACGCCGTTTGCTCAGTAATTCTTTGCGGCGTGACGCTCGTGATTGTCCTATCGACGTGCGTGCTAACGAAGGCGATTCGTCGCTTTGACGCGTGTTGATCGCATCAATGTGCTGCGACAGCATGCGGATCGTGGGAAAACGAAATAGGTCAGTAATCATGATCGACGCACTCAATTGGTCTTTGAGCATCCGATGAGCCCGCACGGCCAATAGCGAATGGCCGCCTAGATCAAAAAAATTGTCATCCAGTTGGATCGAATCAAGTTGCAAGGTCGCACGCCAAATCGTTTCAAGTTTCTGCTGCGTTTCATCTAGGTTCACTGCCGTAGTGGACTTAGGTTTCGACACGGTAGCCTCGTCGCGAGTCCACTCCGGCAGGGCCTTGCGATCTATTTTACCATTTGGCGTAAGCGGAAACTCGTTTAAACAGACCCATCGCGAGGGGATCATGTGCGATGGCAACGTTTCGCGAAGTGAGTCTCGTAACTTGGCTTTCACATCATCGCTTGGGGCCGCATCGCTGAGCACCACGTAGGCCACCAGTTCGACCGATGGGGTTGCATTTGGATCGGCAACTACCACACTTTGACGGACAACGGGCAGCAAATCGATCGCGTTTTCGATTTCACCCAATTCAATCCGGTGTCCGCGAATTTTCAGCTGGAAATCGGATCGGCCGAGGAACTCGATTTCGCCATTGGCGTTCCAGCGAGCCAAGTCGCCGGTGTTGTACATACGACCGCCATCGACGCTCGAAAAGGGATCGGGCCGAAATCGTTCGGCGGTCAAATCGTCCTGACGCAGGTACCCCGCAGCAACGCCGTCGCCCCCAATCCAAAGATTCCCGGCAACGCCATCGGGCAGCGGTTGCCCATCACCATCAAGAATATAGATCCGAGTATTGGCAATTGGCTTGCCAATCGAACCGGTGAACTTGATACTGCGGTCGATGATTTTGCTGGTCGACCATACCGTGGTTTCAGTGGGCCCGTAGACGTTTACTAAACGAGTCGAGCAGGTCGTCAAGATTTGGTCGGCGAGTTGAGCGGGCAGTGCTTCGCCGCCAAGCAAAAGATTAGGAATCGACTTAATTGCGGCTCGCGATTCGTCGTCTTCCATCAACATTTGTGCCATCGACGGAGTGCACTGCAAATGGGTGACCGCGTGCTGCCGGACAAGTTCGAGAATGGATTGGGTTGCGACCGGTGGCGTCGCGATTTCGTTCTGGGCCCGCAACCGCAGCGCATCGAGGTCTTTCAAATGAGCGTAGGCGACGTCCGCAGGGACTCCGAAGTCGATCAAACAAGCAATCTCGGTGACGCCGGCGCCGTGCAACTTTCCAGCCAGGTCGAGACATTTTTCGGGCGTTCCGAACAAGCCGCTCGACTGGAAATAACGCTCAAATGAAAACGCCAACAAGTCGTCCATTTCAGCGTCGCTGATCTTATCGAGATCAAAATCGCCGACCGTTGTTCCATCGGTCCGCTTTTTAAACGCAGCCCACGTGTGTGAGAATCCTATTAGCAAACTTGCCGACGTTCGCAGGTATTCGGTCAATGGTTTGCGAACGAGTTCGCGGACTTCATCATTCGAGTTGCCGACAAACGTATGCACCATCACGGTGACTTCGCCGGCCCCCTCGTGGCCAGCTTCACGCCGGGCGTCGCGGTACGCATCAATTCGGTCGGTCAATTCTTCGGTCGTTTGTCCCAATAGATGCGTCAAAATGTTAGCACCGATCGAACCTGCCATCCGGAACGTGGCTTCGTTGCCAGCGGTCGTGACCCAAACCGGCAACTCCTTTTGCAGCGGACGTGGGTACGTTTGAATCGCAACCTCTTTGCCGTCATGCCCGGAAAATTCTACCGTCTCGCCACGCCAAAGACGACGCACAACATCGATGTTTTCCAACATCACGGATTTTGCATTGGCATAGTTTTCGGGAGCAAAAATAAAATCGTTGGGCTGCCAGCCCGAGGCGAACGAGATACCGACACGGCCACCCGAAATCTGGTCGACCACCGACCATTCTTCGGTGACGCGGGCGGGATGATGCAGCGGCAAAACAACACTGCCCGAGCGGATTGCGATGCGGTGAGTGATCGCAGCGACCGCGGCACTGGTCACCGACGGGTTTGGGTACAAACCTCCAAAATCGTGGAAATGACGTTCGGGAGTCCAGACCGATGAAAAACCATGCTCGTCTGCAAATCGGGCTCCATCCATCAGCAACTGATACGGCGATTCGCTCTGATTCGCACTGCTGGAAAAATAGAACAAACCAAAGTCGATCGGTTTCGTTGTGCGGTGTAGCTTGGCCTTTGATGCGATTCGCGATGGCGTGTCGTGGAGCACGACTTTGAAACCACGTGCCAAAGTCCACAGCAGTTCCAAGACCGAGATGTCAAACGACAAACTGGTGACGGCAAGCCAAGTGCCCGGAGGATCATGCGGAATCAAATCATCCATCCCGGCAAAGAAGTTGATCACGTTTTGGTGCGTGACCATCACTCCCTTGGGTTGGCCGGTGGAACCCGAGGTGTAGATAACGTAGGCAAGATCGGATGGCTTACTCGCGGAAACTTGTGTTTCCGTTATTTGTGTTTCGCATGGTGGAAATTCGATATTACCAATATCAATCGTTTCGACTTCGCTGTTGGGTACGCGAGCACGACTGAGGTGGTCGACCAAAATGCAGCGTAAACGCGCATCATCGATCATCAATTCAATACGGTGGGCTGGGAATTCGAGATCCAGTGGCACATAGGCGGCACCGGTCTTCATGACCGCGACAATCGCCGCAACCATGGAAAGGCTTCGCGTGGTGGCGATCCCGACAAGATTGCCATCGCCAATTCCTTTGGACTGAAAGAACGTGGCCAAACGATCGACTTCCGTGGCAAGCTGCTGATACGTCCATTCGTGTCGGCCATCGACCAGGGCTGTTGCCTGGGGGGTGCGTTTGGTTTGCGACGCAATCGCTCGGTCGATTGTCTCGCAGTGATCATAGTCGCGATCGGTGCGATTTCGCTCCACTAAGATTTGCTGTTGTTCAGGTTTGCTAAGCAGCGAGATTGTTTTGACGGGACGCGAAGTTGCGATTTCACATTCCGCAATAAAAAGCGGTAAGCGTGAGATCGACTCAGCCCACGAATTGTCGAGTTCGGATGAACGATAGCGGAGTACGGCCACGGAGGCATCGGTCGTAACCCAAAGTGAGAGCGGCGAATCGCACGGCGAGAGTTCCGCCACCGAATCGACGATCTGAATGCTCGCCGTGTCTTTTAATGGGGCATTGTTAACCTCGGGATAACGCAGTGGAAGATCGGCCGAAAAGAATCCGTGCCGCTGCATCGATTCGCGTTTTGCTCCTATTTTGTCTCGATGAGCCGCAAAGGTTTCCTTGGGATCAACATCAAATTTTAAAGGTCGCTGTGCAGCGAGAAGTTCTGCAGTGACGGTCGAGGTATCGTGAAATGCGATGTCAAAGCTGTGGTTTCCGCTGACACGACTTAAAAACAATCCGAACGCAGCAATCACGTCGTCGATGTTCCAATCGCTTGGCAGAGGAATCGGCAGACGCGTTTCCGCTTCTGATTCTTGCATCGTCGTCTTTCGCTCCGCGAAAGTTTCGGGAAACGCTGCTTTCTCGGAGCGACAGGCGTCACTCGTCGATTGCTCGTTCCACAACGGTTGAACTTTGGCAAGTCGCTCGATCCAAAAGTCCTGGTGCTTGCCTGCCGATGCAGCCGCTTGGTTGATTTCATCTTGCTGAAGGCTTGTTAACGCATCGAGCGACTCACCGACGACAAACGCATTCGCCGGACGTTTGTCGATCGAGAGTGCCGAAGGCAGCAGTTGGAGATTGCCAAGCCGCAGATTCGTGGTGCTGGTTGCCACAACGATCGCGTCAGATTCCACCGCGATGATCGTGCCAGGTTCCGACGTCGATGGTACATCCAGCACGTCTGCCGTACGGGTGATCCACCATTGGTTCCGATATCGAATTTTGGGTAGGCCCAACGGGTTCTCGAAGCGGTCGCCAAAGTCTAACGAGCGAACGACAGTGGCGCATGCGATCGCCGCAGCGGAGGTGTCAACCCAGCCATCGCAGTGAAAACGTTTGTCTCGTGAAAAATAGCTTCGCTGCTGTAAATTTTGCGGTGTGGGGCAGAACGATCGATCCAACATTCGATCCACCAGCGTATCAAACGAATCGGTCGCTGCTTCAAAACATTTTGTATTGAGCGTAAGCGAGGTCTCGTCGTCGGCAATCTCGACCGGCACTTGCAGAACGATATCACCGGTGTCGGGTTGGTCGGTCAACACGTGCCAAGTGATGCCGTGTTGCGGTTCGTTTTCGGCGATTGCCCACGCGGTTGAATTGAGTCCAGCATAACGTGGCAGGTACGAATCGTGAAAGTTGACGGCCATTCGCGTGGCCAACGTGATCACCTCGCAGGGAATCATCTGTAGGTAGGTGATGCTGAGCAGGAAATCAAACGGCGCTGCCGCCGCGGCAGCATCGGCAAGTGCACTGGGACTCGATTGAGGATCAACGCAGCTGATCTGGTGATTTTGCGCCCATCGCAAGACGTCGGGGTGCGACGATGCCACAGCGGCAATCTGAAATCCGCGGTCGATAAGCGATTCGGCACACTGTACGACGAGAAGTCGATCACCCAGTAGAAATGCCGAATGCGGATGGGTCATGGGTATCAGCGATGCAAGCGAAACTCGAGAGTGGAAGGGATCCCCCTACTACCATACTAGAGTTTCATTCTCTGACATAACACTTGCAACGACTTCGCCCAATTTTATCGCGAGTCGACGTCGAATAGTAAGTAGGATAGGCTTTTTGTAGCGAAAGTCGCCCAGACTTTCGTTCACCCATGCCCCAAAACTCTTAGTGAGTTTCGTTACGGAAAAAATTTTCCTTCTCACAGGCATAGAAGCCTATGCTACTTTACGACTTGGGGGGACGGCCTTGGGGTGTGTACAGACAGCAATCCGCCGGACAGACATCGTGCCAAGGTCCCAGGTCGCCGAGGGCTCGAGGCATCGCGTCGCCGGACAACCGTTCTTGCACGAGCTCGCGAATCATGCTGACGAATTTAGGCGACACGCCTGCGGTCGCAGCTCGTGCCATCTTGATGCCACGCGACTTGCAAAGATCGGCGGCTTCTTCGTCCAAATCAAACAGCACCTCCATATGATCACTGACAAATCCGATCGGCATCACGATCAACGATCCTAGCGGCGACGAATCATTGAGTTCCGTGATCGCATCACAGACGTCGGGTTCGAGCCACGGTTGTTGCGGCGGACCACTGCGGCTTTGGTAGACCAATTTCCATTGGTCGGCGCCAGCCATGTCGGCAACCAAACGGCATGCCTCCTTGAGTTGCCGTTCATAGTCGCAATGATCCGACATCGAATACGGAATACTATGAGCCGTGAACAACACTTGAGTCGTCGCCACGTCGGCATCGATCGATTTAGCGGCAGCACTTAGATTCTCAGCCAACGTTTCGATGAAATACGGATG
>CAXBHV010000516.1:0-5642 GCA_963974855.1 uncultured Rhodopirellula sp.
AGTCGACGCTGATCGACTGCGTCGAGCGACTTGGTGAACGCCACAGCGATGTCGCCGATCTGGCTCAGTCGCATGTGTTGCGTGGCCTGGCCAGCGCAAACGAACTTTCCATTAAAGTAAATACTTTCCTGATGCGATTGGCGGTTCAGTGGCATTTGGAAAGTGCTGCTGAGGCAATCGAGCGGGCTTTTGCCGCCAACCGTATCGACGTGGGATACATAGGAGATTGGTTCGACGTGAACTGCAAGTCGAAGGGCTGGGATTGCCGATGCCTAAAGAACCACATCATTCCATGGACGACCTTGTGATTGCCGTTGGCATTGGATGCTTTTCCAAGAAACCACTGTTCTTCAACGGCGAGTTGCATGAGAAGAATGCCGAGACTTATCTGCAAAATGCGACCCGTGCGTTTGCAAATTCCGTTGAGGGCAAATCGGTTCTGGAGAATGACGAGGAACCGTGGATGGTTTATCGGTTTCTCGAACTGGCGCTTGACTATCTGGGAGTGACCGTAGAATCGATGAGCCTTGCCGATGTAGAAGAGTTGATACTGGACGTGTTTCCTCGAAAAGTCAGCTCGGAAGCAAAAAAGTGCAACGGTATGATTGTCCAGTTAGCTGCGTTCTGGCGGTTTGTCGATCGTGTTTACGATGTTAAACTCGCGAGCAAGATTGCCGCGCGGCTAGAAAAGTTGAAGGGTCAATTCCGCGATGCCATGACAGACTCGTCCAACTTTGGACTTGCCAAGTCAATGGTCATGGCAGGTAATGCGGCAGGGTTTGACATGACGACGCAAGAGGGACTGAACGATTTCATGGTGGCGTACAACTCGGGCATCACCAAACAAAATCAACAGCGGACGGACAGTCCGCAAACGCTGCAACCTCCCACGCGTGCACCAATGCAAACACCGCCTCCCTCGGTGAACTCGGTCACTGGAATGAGTCGCAAGCAACGCAAGAAGTTGCTGGGTAAGAAAAAGAAGAAACGGTAAACGATTTTCGGAAATTGGGGGCCTACCCGTTCACAGCTGGTTGCATGATCCCTTCAGCATTCCTGTTGTGCGAACTCTCTGCTCGTTTTTTAACTGATTTTGCCGCGGCGACCAGCGTTGAGTCTCAACGAGAGGATTCAATAACGAGATCGTCCAAAATCAGAATGGCGGATTGTCGTTGGGGTGTTTTTCAGTGCCAATTTGTGAGCTGACGGCGCGAGCGGTGGGCCTTAAAATTCCCAACGTTTTAACGAGCGGCGGCCCGACGCTAGTGCGTTCGGCTCACAAAATGGGACAGTCAAACTAACGCTATCTTACAAACACGCAATCGATTCATGAGCGAATACCAATACGTGGCGTTTCGTGCCGTCGACCGACCCCTGGACGACAAACAGCTTGCCTTTGCCGAAAAGCAATCGTCTCATTCGGAGCTTTCGCGATGGGAGATGTCGGTTGAGTATCACTACAGTTCGTTTCGCGGCGACGTCGATGGCCTTCTTCGCCGCGGCTTCGATGTGCATCTCGCCTACACCAACTACGGAGATCGCGAGGTCAAACTGCGGTTACCTAGTGGGCTGCCGTTTTCCAAGCCGACACTGAAATCGTTTCTTTCCTGCGACAGCCTGACTTGGAAGAAAGACGCCAAGGGGAACGGCGGAATCTTGACGGTCCGTCCCTTCCACGATTCAGACAGTATTGAAGAGGATTGGGATCTCGATGACTATCTAGACTCAATCGCCAAGCTGCGCGAGCAATTGATCAGTGGCGATCTGCGAGCGATGTATTTGTTGTGGTTGTGCGCGGCATACGACGACAACGAAGACCCGGCGGAAATGATCGAGCCCGCCGTTCCTCATGGTCTCGACACGATGCCTACTCTCAGCGTGGACTTGATGCCGTTTTTTGGACTCGATCCATTGATGTTGAAAGCCGCCGCTAATGGTGTGCCTGCGTTCAAGCCTGAGGAAGACGACGAAGATCCCATCCAAGTCTGGGCGCAATCGATTAGCGAGGCACGATCGCGAGAACTATTGCGAATGTTCTTGAGGGACGATGCAGCGTCGGTCAAAGCGGAATTGTTGGCTGAAATCCGTGATGCGGGATCGCCAGCGGATTGGCCCACGACAAACCGAGGTCGCTCTTTGGATGACTTGCTTGCAGCAACCGAAGTCCTCCGAGAAAAGGCGAACGAACAAGAAAAGAAGAAAGCTCGTGCAAAAGCGGTGCGTGATGCGGCTAAGGCAGAGAAAAAACGGCAAGCCAGAATGACAAAAATGAAGGAGTCGCCCAAGACTTGGCTCGCCCAAGCAGAAGAGCTCGCAGCCGCACGCGGTACCCACAACTACAAAGCTGCCGCCGAGATCCTGGCCGATTTGCGTGAAGCCATCGGAGGCGAGACAGGTGACAAGCTCGCCCGTGATTGCGCAAACAAGCTTGTAAAGGCTTATCCGACGCTCACGATGCTCAAATCATCACTGCGAAAAAGCGGAGTCCTCGATTGAGTGAGTCGAAGGAGTGACGTGAAGTTTCTTAATGAAAAAACGTGGTGAGAGAGCCGACAAGAACTCGTGAAAGCCAGCGTCTGGTCAAATTTTAGACGCCGGCTTTCAGGTTTTGTTGTCGATGACAGGCAAAATAGCTGTCTCATATAAGTTGCGTGAGCCGAGCTCTTTTTATCGATCTCGCCGCACTGTTTATCTCCCGCGAAACGCTGCCCGCTGCGGAATGCCGGCTGCTTGTGATGCGTCGATGTATCCAGCGTTTGGCTTTTTGAGCTAGGGATTCGTGGCGTCTGACGTGGCGAACTTGCCGTCTTCGCCGCACAGCGAATGACAGAATCACTACCGCTGGTTCGACTCGATGCCGATTCGCATCTTCTTTCTCCAGATGGACATCGGGAAAGATTCCGCTCGCGAAGAGTGTCACATTTCTGCGGTGGTTCCGCTTAGGCAAACAGCCACTTGGAGCCTGTTCCCAATTACCTAAGAAAGAGAGATTGACCAATGACACGAGCCATTTTTCCTGTTGTTTTCACGATTTGCCTGGCGATTCTGTCGCCGACGGCGTCTGCTGCAGAGCGGCGTGACCTCGAAAATTCAAAAGAAAGCACGCAAAAGATCGATTCCATTGCAACCGTCAATGATCTGATTCGGGTTACCGGGAGAGTCATTTACGACCCTCGCACCGGAGAAACCCGATATGTAGAAGACACCTCCAAACCATCTGCCGGATCTCGTGGGGGCAATACCGACAGCGGAGAATCGCCTGAGGAGACGGTCGAGATCTTACCCTTCGATTTGTTTTTTGCGGACGATGACGGTACGTCCACGTTGAACTCCTACTTTCTGTCGCAGTTGAGTATGGGAGTCTATGGTAAAGCTGATACCGAAGAAGGATTTCGCGATGAAATGATTGCGTTATTTGAACCACAAGGGATCAAGTCGTGGAACATCCATGTCAAAATGGATCATGACTCGGGTAGTGAGGTTGCGGTATTTGACATCGGAGACGCTACTGTGATCGCTTTCCGTGGTACCAGCGGCGAAGGCACCACCAACCCTGGCGTCGATCAAGAGGTCGATTTACTAGACGTCCCGTTGAAATTGAAATTAAACGAGAAGGAGTGCCGTATCCACCAAGGGTTCTGGGACAGTACCGATGCGGTTTATGACTGGGTGTTTGACCAGGCACTGAGCGCGCACATCTCGGGACAAAAGATTTTCTTGACAGGTCATAGCCTGGGGGCAGCCAAAGCAACGGTCGCTGCCGTGCGACTGCACTACGAAGACGGAATCCCCGTTCAGTCACTGCAGACCTTTGGCTCTCCGAAAGTAGGCGACAAGGACTTCAGATCATTATGTGCGGATATCGGTACGGACGGAGTGAAGTTGGCCGAAGTGACACAGCGGTTTGTTGTGCTGGGAGATCCTGCCACCACGTTTCCGGAAAAAGAAGCGATTGGGTTCAATTTGCTAGGGCCCATTTGGGTCTTCTATCATCACGTGGGAATCACGCACACCATCCACCCGTTGAATGCTGATAGCAGCACTTTCGAGATTTGGTTCGACAGCGGTGAAATTGGTTTCACTCCCTATCCTTGGCAGTGGGCTGCGTTCCTGACGGGTAAAGGTGACAGCGAACATATGTGGTACGACGACGCGCTGTTGGAAGAAGTTGTCGACGATCCGACATTGATTGAATTCAAGGACTTGATAGTCGAGCATGCGTCGGTGGTCCAACTGGATCCGGAACCGTAACGAAGTCGGCCGACTCGTTGGTCAACTTGGCTGCCGGGTTTAAAGAAGGATCGGCTGCGTAACCAAGAAACGACATCGGATTGGTGGTTTGATTCAATTGGAAGGTTTCGGAAGACGAAGCCACTGAGGCGGGACACAGGCGACCAGCCAAACGCCGTTGGCCGAAAGGTAGAACGGGTGTCCGTCTTGATGCATGGCAGCGGCGGCGACGCGAAGGATGATTGGCTTGCCACGTCTTGCACCGACTCTGGTTGCGGTCGCTTCATCGGCAGATAGATGAACGTGGTTTCGGGATCGCTTTTGCAGGCCATTTGCTTGAATGCTGTCGATGAACGCAGCAACTGTCCCGTGAAAGAGAATATCGGGTGGCGACTTTTCCTCAAGCTTCAGATCCACTCCGGATACCGAGTGCCCCTGGTTCGCTCGAATGCAAAGGCCGTCGTCACTCAACGCGAACCGTTTTTTGTCGTTCGTTGCGATGACTTCGTGAAGCAGTTCCAGTGTCAACTTCTTGCCACGCTTGTTTGCATTGGCGATCAGATCATTAATGTCCATCCAACCTTCATCGTCCAGAATCATCCCGACGACTTCGGGTTGGTGTCTGAGAACCAGGCTGAGGAATTTGCTCGTCGAGATAAGCGTTCTATCCGTTTTCATGAAATGGATTTTATCGGACTGAGAACGCCTGCGACAGATTGTCTTGCCGACTTCGTGGATGTCCAAACCGATCATCGGACGCGATTGACAGTCCAGGCCGTGGGCGGCCAGCCATCAGCGTTTGCATTGTCATGCCGATCAAACTCTCAGTTTCGTCACGCTGGAGCCTCGAGATGCTATTGCCGTGGACAAGTAGTTGAGTGAATATATGACCGCGGGGGATTTGCTATGTAGACCAATTGTCTCCATTGTTTCGCAGTTTGGGCTGCGGTGCTGGCGTAACAATTGAGATAATTGTTCTACAATGGGCGACGGTAGCGACTACCGATCGATGCGTTTTAATATTTCGTCGTCATTTACCATTGCCTCGTGCAGCTGTTGGCTCGTCCTGGTCAGGAACAACGTCCCATGCCCACCATCGAAATGCTGAAAATTGACGGCGATGCCGCCGCGATGGGCGTCGCCCACGGCACCGCATTTCGCAGCGAAATTCAATTGCTGACTCAAGAGCGTATGCGGCTTTGTTACGACCGCTTCTGGATCGGCGAAGGCAGCGAGGCCGTTAACCCCGAGGCGCTGGCCGAAGTCTGTTGGGAACAACAACGACGGTACGACGACCTGACCCCCGCCGAACTTGAGGGCATCGCCAAGGCCGCAGACGTGCCAGCCCGCGATCTGCTGGTGACAGGCGGCTTCACTGACTTTGTCGACGCCCTACGCGGCGGCGCGGCGGG
>CAXBHV010000517.1:0-5641 GCA_963974855.1 uncultured Rhodopirellula sp.
CGAAGGCGAGGAGCAGGACGATTCGGCCGAAGCGAGTCGCCGCCGCATCGAGCGGATGCGACGGCAGCAGAATTCGCTGGCGGGACTGTTTATTGTCGAGTCGGGAAAGCAGACTGACGACATGATGGCGATCGTGGATCGAATTGAGCAGCGATTGGTGGGATCGGGTTACGTTCGCCGTGTTAGCCGCATCGACAACGTGGACCTCGTGCGATTGATGCCACCGCGTCAGGGACGTCCGGAAGTGGAGTACTTTTCGCGTCAAGAGACAGTGGTTTTTGGCATCGGGCATCGAACTGCCGAGTTAGCCCTAAAACAGTGGCTCGGAACGAGCAATGAACCGTCGATGGCCGATAACGCTGGATTTGCCAATGTCATGTCACGCTGTGTCGGAGCCGAGGAAACCCGTCCGCAGTTGACCTTTTACGCAGATCCCTATCACTTGGTCGAGCGATTGGTAAAACGTGGCGGCGCTGCGGCACTGGTATGGCCGATGCTTGAACAGCTTGGCATCAGCAAGCTTCGTGGCGTAGGTGGCAGCACATTTTCGGGTGGCGATACGTTCGATGACATCAACCATCTCCATGTTTTGATCGATTCGCCTCGCGACGGATTTTTTGGTGTGTTGCGTCCGAAGACGGTGGATATAACGCCGCCGGCTTGGGTACCCGCCGATGTCACCGCGTACACCACGTTTCAATGGGACTTTAGTAAAACCTATGAAAACTTGAACAAAATCCTGGCCATTTTCCAGGGCGAAGATCCGCTGACACGAACGGTTGAAAAGCCTTTCTTTGAAGCAACGGGGATCAAAATTCAGGAAGACGTCATCGAAAATTTGACCGGGCGTTACGTCAGTGCCACGTGGTTGGAACGGCCGGTGAAGTTGAACAGCCAAATCACGGCCCGCGCATTTGAGTTAAAAGATCCCGAAGCCGCGAAGGCGATCATTGCCAAATTCCGCGAACGGCGCCCTGAAGCGTTATCGGTCGAAACCGTCTCGGGCACAGTGGTTTATGCTTCCACCCGCAATCGTCGAAATGTTCCCGCGGCGCTGCGTCAACCCGAACCCAGCATGGTGATTCTTGGGAATTGGTTGATCGTGGGCGACAGTCGCAATTTTCTAACGCGGATGATCCAGGCCAACGCGGGATCGCTCGGGCGATTGGTCGAGGTTTCCGAATTCGATTTGGTGGCAAGTGAATTAGGTGGAAAACTGGACGGCGAACAACCATTCCTGGTGTCGTTTGTGCGAGGCGCTGATTACTTTCGCCAGTTGTATGAATTAGCCAAATCCAACGACTCTCGCCAATTCCTACGCGGTGTCGGAGATCGCAACGTGGTGGCTAAAAACTTTTCTCAGTTGCTCGAGCGCAATGAGTTGCCAGCCTACGAAGAGTTTGAAAAGTACTTTGCTCCTGGCGGTATTTTTGCCTACGACGAGGCAACCGGAATTCACATGGGCTCCTTCAATTTGAAGCCGGACAAGTAAGCAGGTCGTTCGGTATATACAGTTGGAAACGTCGATCCCTTTGTGAGCCGACGGCGCTAGCCGCGGGCCCCTCAATATTGTAGGAAACTTGCCCGCGGCTCGCGCCGTCGGCTCAGATGATTATGTGGAATGACTCTTATTGACCTGCTTAAGATTGCATGCTTTAGCGAAGTCGATCGATCATGCGGTTTTCTTCGAGACGTACCAACAGTTTGACGATCTCGACAGGCCGCCGCAGTCCCAACGACGTCATGATTCGTTGACGTCGGTTTTCGATGGACTTTGTTGTCAAGCTAACCGAGGCAGCGATGTCCTTGGTCGATTCGCCTTCGGCGATCATATGACAAATCGTGTGGTCGATGTCATCAAGCGAATTGAAAACCGCGAACTGCTCACGCAGGGATAAGCGACGGACATCTTCTTCTTTGTCAACAAAGCCAAGGATGCGTGAAATGCCAAGCATGCAAAATGCAGGGTCATTGATTTCGTCGAGTCGCCGTTTGTAGGTTTGCAATACACACATGCGGCCATCGCCGTTGGGGGCGTAATGTTGGCACTCGACCCAGGGGTTACCCAACAGCAGGATGGCGTCCAAGTGGTTGCATGTATCATCAATACCGACTTTGTGGCCGATCATGGTTCCGCCGTTGGCGAAGGCGTCACAAAGCGCTTGGTTCTCGCGAATGATGCAACCGTGTGCATCCTTGATATAGACACAATCGGTAAATCGGCTGAGGTCGGGTTCGGCACCCGGTGCATTTTCAGCCCATTGCAACAGCGCATTGACCACTTGAGTCTTTGCCAACTCAAACGTGCGGGAATGGATTTGATGAGCGGAATCGATTCGATTAGACATTTCCACAGAGCGAAACTTCATTCAGTGGGCCACGCGATTTTGGTACTTTAACGGTCCGAGACTAGCCGCCGTACGTCTCGTTTTGTCCACCTACCAATATCCCCCACGCAACGGGGGGACGTCTAGATGATATTCTATTGCTGTGCAACGAATTGTCCATATCTTTCGACGTTAACAAATCGTTGCATTGGCGTTTTAATTTTCGAGATGGCGAATCAAATCGAATACGTTGCGACTCGCTTTTTCGCATATGCGAGTCTATTTATGCAGATAATGTCGCAGATTGCGTCATTGAATAGTGAAGCGTTCTGCCATGCATTGATCATCCAACTGACGCACGGAAGATACGTTCCGAGCTAGCTGAATGAGATGGCGGTTTCGTAGATGCGAAATCCTTTTGACAACCAGTCATCGTGTGCGGGTCATTCCGGCAGACGAAGCAAGTGGATCGATGGAAACAGCAAATGTTTTGTCTTTCGCCAGTAGTGAAGGCCGACGTTCTCTAGCACGATACTGCTAGGTCCGAAGTTGCATTCGCCAGAGAGTGGTCGCCTTTCTGTCGGCCTTCCCTGTCTCATTCACCCTCTGGCGAGGGACGCTACGTCGTTAACTTCGCGGCATTGGACTTTAGCACTGGTGCCCCGGTTGGTTCTGATTTGGGCATTCTTGTCGCGTTGTTCACTGCCAACTCAATACGGGCTGGCATACAATGGTAGATAGACGGCTAGTGTTTGAACCCAGATTTAGGTGGGTGACTGTATCGCGGCATTGGAATGAATGCTTCGTTGACTTCGAAATCCGCGACTGCGGTCGGGGGATGGGCTGTCAATATCCTCCATGATGCAATGGTTAAGACATGGCGATACATCATGTTGAGATGAATCATCATGATCGGCATGACGAGACTTTAGCAACCGATGTCAATGTTTGTATTGCATTCATCCGATCTCTATTCTTGTTCAAGGAGGAGTGCAGTCCACGAGCTGGCCCTAAATCTTGACGTCTTTTGAGGAAGGATTCCTCAACACGAACCGTTATCCCCCCAAACCTATCCATCCAAATTCGAGGGCACCATGCTCGTCCTTTCCAGACACCGCGACGAAAGCATCATGATTGGCGACGACGTAGTTGTTACGATCGTTGATATCCGAGGAGACAAAGTCCGCCTAGGTATCGAAGCTCCCCAATCGATTCCAGTCCACCGGCAAGAAGTTTACGATGCGATTCAACGCGAGAATCGTAAGTCATCGCAAACCGGGCCTGGCGCGACTAAAGACGTTCGTCCACAACGAGGCGAATGAATCGCTCGTCCTGCAGTGAATCAGGCAGGACGAGTTTGATTGTGACAATTTTGACGGTGACGGTGATGAAATGCCCGTTGCTACGGAGTAAACACTGATAACTCAGCACTGTTAACTCAGCCAACATCTCACGATGGAGGCCTAACCAAGACTGAAAGTGTTTCGGCCATGTCGCGTTTGCGAGAGATCGGATGGGCTTGAGCAACGACTAGCGATACCAAACCGCATGACGATTGGTCATGTGGTGCAATGCAGTTTGCCAAACCAAGAGACAAGATGTCGGTTTGGCGTGATATTGGCGACGAAGAACTAAAATCAGAAAACGACTGAAGCCCTGGAAGACGTCCCCTCGTCGACCAGGGCTTTTTTCGTTTCTTGTCAAAACTAATGATCCTGCGGGTTGTGCCGTCGCGGTTAGTGGCATTTTGCATCTCTGCGGTAAAGCTAGATAAAGTTTTCCAGTCCGCACGCTTTTCGTAACCCATCTTTTCGTCAGACGAGAGTGCCTTCATGGGGCAGGAATCGAGGGTCGGTTCCAATTTCAAGGCAGTCCAACGTCTGCCGGTCCTTTCTAGCGGCCGGAATCCACTATCGTTTATGCGATTGGCCGCAATCTAAGAGGATTAGAGAACTATGACCAGAATTAATACCAACGTTTCGTCACTTGTTGCCCAGAACCGTCTGCAAAGCAGCAACAATGACTTGCAAACATCATTAACACGTTTGAGCACCGGTTTGCGAATCAACAGCGGGTCGGATGACCCAGCGGGTTTGATCGCCAGCGAAGCTTTGCGATCGGAAATCACCGGTCTGAACAAAGCTATCAGCAATACCCGTCGTGCTAGCCAAATCATCAGTACCGCCGATAGTGCGTTGGGGCAAGTTAGTAACTTGCTAAACGACGTACGGGGCTTGGTCGTCGAAGCAGCGAATACCGGTGCTTTGAGCAATGAGGAAATCGCCGCTAACCAACTTCAAATCGACAGCTCGCTTGAAGCGATCAACCGAATCGCTCAAACCACGACCTTCCAAGGTCGTAAATTGCTTGACGGTGGCTTGGATTTCTTGACCAAAGCAGGAACCAACTTCAACAAAATCAGCAACCTAAAAATCGATCAAGCGAGTTTAGGCGCGAATGGAAAACTTGATGTTTCGGTCTCAGTGACCGCAGCGGCAGAACAAGCAAAAGTCAGTGTCGCGGATATTCCTGTGGCAACGGCAGCATCGAAATCGGCAGGATCGCTCGATCTGAGTCGTACGGTTACAGCTGCCAGTTCGGCTGGATCGCTCGAATTCACACAAGCGAACGCTCAAACCGAAGCGACCTCGGGCACGATCACGCTTGCCAATGCGGGTGATTTCACACTTGCCACCAAGGCTGGCGGAGCGTTCGAAGGTGCTGCTGGTGAAGGCTTGGACATCATCGTCCAAACCGTTGGTTCGGGAACGCTTTCGTCGATCGATAGCTCGGTCTCGGGCGAAGTGACGATCACGCTGGAAGAGGGCAAAACCCTCGCTGCAATCGCAACTGAATTGTCCGGCAACGCTGACTTTGATTTTGCGAGCGTCGCGGCAGTCAACGTCGACAACACCGACGTGGTGGCCAGCGGATCGGAATCGCTCACCGGGGGTGCAGACGCTTCGACCAGTACTGCGACGATCGACATTACCGCGGACGCTGCGGGTGTGGCAGGCGATATCGGCTTGGTCTTCACCAAGACGAACGGTGCCGCCACGAGTGCTAGCATTAATGGTTCGGGCGACATTGAAGTAATCGTCGATGACACAGGCACGACTACGCTCGAGTCCATTCGCGCTGCGATTGACGCCATCGGTGGTTATAGTGCCGCGATCACCAACGGCGATACGATCCCAGTCGGTGATTACGACAACACGACTGCCGCTCCGACCGCTACGGATTTGACCGGAGGTGTTGACGCTGCGACGCTAACCTCGGCGATCTCGTTGACCGCCGCGACCAACGGTGCGACC
>CAXBHV010000518.1:0-5612 GCA_963974855.1 uncultured Rhodopirellula sp.
CAAGCTCGCTCACGCAATTCATTCATGTCAAGCGATTCAGGACCAACCTTGATACCCTTCGCTAACATGAATGGATTGTCGCTGATTCGACGAAAATCGGCTTGCGTCTCCGCCAGTGCGACCAGCATCAATGGCAACCCGGACGGACGAGAGTGATGCTCCAAAATTCCCTGATCGACCGCTCGAAAGAATTTCAAGACATCCGCGTCGTTGGCATCGGTACGAGGTCCGTGTCCGTGATGCACAGCCGTGCCGCCCTCGCCTGAACGTTTGCCATACGAGCCTACCGTTTGAGTCGACGGACTTCGTTCGTTATTCAGGACGTCTGAGATATTCGCAATCACGTTCAGCAATTCAACTTCTGCCAACGCATCGCGATTTCCTTCGTAGAGTTTGGCTTCGTGTCGACTGAGACACAGAACCTGATAGCGGTCGGCTGACTGAAGAATCCGAACCAGCGGTTTCGTATGAAAGCTGTCGGCGACTACTAGCAACTCCTGGACAGGACGCTGTAGCTCGACAATTTCAAAAGTACCCGGTGAACAGAAAATGGCTAATCCGTCCGTCCGATGGTTCCAGAAGTTGCGATCGCGGCTGAGTTGCTGAAACGGCTTCAGAGTCTCGCGAACTTGATCCGCATCGTATTGCTGACCCAAAGACGACTCCAGTTGCCCGAGCAGATTCCGAAAGCGAATCGTATCCTGTGTATTGTCAGGATGCTGCCGATGAGTGGGCTGGTAAAGAGAAATGCACGGAGACTCATGAGTCGAGAGTAGATCTTGGAAACGATCGTCGGTAATTTGTCGCATGACTTAATCCTCTTGCCTTAGATGTGATGAAATACAACTTGCTTGCTTCTTTGATCTAGTTGCACTTCTCGTTCCAAGCAGTCGCGATCAGCCCATTTGTCATGACGCTAACGGATATTCGAGAACGCGAGGACGACCAATCCAAGGAAAGACGTCAACTGCGTCACCGCTTGTTGACGCTTTTTGAGAACAAACGTGGATTGCTTTGGATAAATCGCTGGATTCCGCGGTCGATGATCGAGTCGTTTCCACGCTTTAAGTAGAGATAGCCAGCGATCGATACGACCAGCGCGCCCAAGGCGTCAACGATCAGGTCGATCATGGTGTCGGTCAGTCCCGAAGGATCACCCAGCATTGGTGTCTGCATATTCATCCCTAGGAATTGGTCCATCGCAAATTCGAACATTTCCCATACGGCGCCAACGGAAAGAGCAAAGCAGAACGCAAAGAACGCGACGAACCCAGGTCGCATGTGCAGATCAACTCGCGGTGTTTCGTTGAGCACATACACCAGCAATAGACCGAGGATCCCCAGCAATACGCCAGAGGTCGTATGCAACGCAATGTCCCACCACCAGAATCTGCTATAGAATGCAAGCGTATCGCCAAGAAATAGTGAGGCGAAAATAAACGCGACCGTCAGCACTTCGAACTCCGGTGGAATCTTTACTTGAACACGGCTAGCAAAAATCGTTGGTAGAAAGGTCAACAATAGAATGCCGGCTGCGAGTGTGGCATTCATCCAAAGGGCTTCAGACAACTCCAGGAGGATTCCAATCGCTATCGCCAATCGCAAGATTACGACCAAGTAGTTGTGGATAATGTCGAACCAGTTTTTTTCGTTTCGGTTCTTCATGGGCGTGTTTGCATTTCCTAGTAAGAAGACGACGGTTGAATGTTCGGCAAACAAACGAGTCGTGCATGCAGCAACTGGCGGCAACCGGTCGAGAGTGATAGATTGTAACAGCTAGGCCGATCGTAGAAATCCAACGATAGAGGACTCTCAGGATGAACAAGAAGGACTCGAAACCGACAACCACCGATGCGGGTTGTCCCGTATCCAGTGACGAGCATTCGCTGACCGTAGGGCCCGACGGCCCCATCTTGCTGCATGACCATTACCTCATCGAGCAAATGGCCAACTTCAATCGCGAACGTATTCCCGAGCGACAGCCACACGCGAAAGGTTCCGGAGCATTCGGGCATTTCGAGGTGACCCACGACGTCAGTGCCTATACCAAGGCCGCGGTATTCCAGCCGGGTACGAAGACAGACACGTTGATCCGATTCTCCACTGTGGCGGGCGAGCGTGGCAGTCCAGACACTTGGCGCGACCCCCGTGGCTACTCGGTGAAGTTCTATACCTCCGAAGGCAACTACGACATGGTGGGGAACAACACGCCCGTGTTCTTCCTTCGCGATCCGATGAAATTCCAGCATTTCATTCGATCGCAAAAACGCCGTGCCGACAATGGACTCCGGGACCACGACATGCAATGGGACTTCTGGTCCTTGTCGCCCGAATCCGCGCATCAGGTGGCATGGTTGATGGGGGATCGTGGGATTCCAAAAACTTGGCGGCACATGAACGGCTACTCCAGCCATACCTATATGTGGGTCAACGCCGCCGGCGAACGATTTTGGATGAAGTACCACTTCAAGACGGATCAAGGCATCGACTTTCTCACACAGCAAGACGCCGACCGACTGGCCGGGACGGATGGTGATTACCACCGCCGCGACCTGTTTGACGCGATCAAGCGAGGTGATCATCCCAGTTGGTCGTTGAAAGTGCAGATCATGCCTTTCGAGGAAGCGAAGACATACCGGTTCAATCCGTTCGACCTGACCAAAGTCTGGCCGCATGCAGATTACCCACTACACGATGTCGGCAAACTAACTCTGAACCGCAACCCGACCGACTTTCATACCGAAATCGAACAGGCAGCGTTCGAGCCCAATAACCTTGTGCCTGGGATTGGAATCAGTCCCGACAAGATGTTGCTCGGTCGCATGTTCGCGTACGCCGACGCACACCGTCATCGACTGGGAGTGAACTACAAGCAGATTCCCGTCAACGCTCCGCAGTGTCCGGTGTTCAGCTACAGCAAAGATGGGCAAGGTCGAACGCAAAACGTTTCCGACCCGGTTTACGCGCCGAACTCGAAGGGCGGACCGGCGGCCGATGGCCAGCGTTTTCCTGAGTCCGCGACTTGGTCAGCCGACGGCGAGTTTACTCGCGCCGCCTATACGCTACGCGAGGATGATGACGACTTTGGTCAAGCCGGCACGTTGGTGCGCGATGTCATGGACGATCCGCAACGCGATCGACTCGTGTCCAATGTCGTCGGTCATCTCAAGGCTGGAGTGTCCGAGCCTGTGCTTGAACGATCGCTGGAGTATTGGAGCAACATCGACAAAAACATCGGTGACCGTATTCGCAAGGGCGTCAGCGGTGGTTAGTCGTCGGCGCCAATGGTAATCGGAACACTCCTGCGATACCTATTTGACTCGAGTTCAATCGGCCGTGTTGCGGAATCGTCGATCTTATTTATCCCTCGGGCCGATGTGCCGACGAGGGTAAGAGATCCATTCTACGATTGTCCGGTTTTTAACAATCAGCCGAAAGCGAGTCGTGCGTATAGGCAGTCATGAAACGAAAGTTGATCTGCAGATGCGAGACAAGGCACGGTTCGATATTCAATTACTCCTTCCCGAACTTCCAAACGAGCATGATGCGTGCGCTGACCGGTTGAGCGAACTGATCGTCGCTAATGAGGGAATTGAAAAAGTTCACGTTGAGAGTGGCGAGTTCTGCGTCCACTTTGATCCGAGCAGAATCTCTTTCGACAAAGTCCGCTCGCTGGTCACCACGGCTGGCGCTCAGCTGGGGTCACGTTATGGTCACCTGCTGCTAAAGACCTCACCGACGTATGCCCGTCACGCTCGAACGATTCGTGGTCGGCTGTCGCCAATCAGAGGTGTTGTCGACGTTGGAGTCGCAGTCGATGGAATCATCCGAATTGAATTTGACAAACAGATTGCCGACGAACACGCAATCGTGTTAGCAATCTCCGGTTTGGGAATTGCAGTCGAGCATCTGCCTGCCAAGGCTGTGCGATCGGCGATGCAAGAGGATGGGAAATCGGTTAAGGCCGCGCCGGGCAAACTCGATCACGGACATGGTGGGATATTCGGTGCAAATACGGAACTGATATTTGCGATCCTATGTGGCGTCTTTTTGCTGATCGGTTGGATACTAAGCATCACGACCGAAGTTTCACATTGGGTCTTGCTTGCAATCTATTTAACGTCCTATTTCTTTGGCGGCTACTACACTGTCATCGAGTCGTTTCAAAAGCTGCGCATCAAACAACTGGAAATTGATTTCCTGATGCTATTCGCCGCGGTCGGAGCGGCGGTACTCGGCAACTGGGCCGAAGGCGCACTGCTGCTGTTTCTGTTCAGCATCAGCCATTCGCTCGAACACTTTGCGATGGGGCGTGCGCGGCGAGCGATCGAAGCTCTGTCTGAACTGGTGCCCGAGACAGCGGTCGTCAGACGAAATGGAAATACCCAAAGCGTTCACGTTGACGATTTGATTGTCGGTGACGTGGTGATCGTTAAACCGAACGAACGAATTGCGGTGGATGGATTTGTCATCAAGGGAGAAAGCAGCGTCGACCAGTCTCCCATTACCGGTGAGAGCCTGCCGGTCGACAAACGTCCGGTCGACGAAGTCGATACAGCGGTAAAAGGGATACGCAAAATTCCTGCCGAACACCGGGTGTTCGCTGGGACGATTAATCAAAGTGGTGCACTTGAGGTCCAGGTGACTCGCCCTGCCACCGAGTCGATGTTGGCGCGAGTCGTCACGATGGTCCACGAAGCGGAAACTCAACAATCCAAGACGCAAAGGTTTGCGGAAAACTTTGAACGAGTCTTCGTGCCAATCGTGCTGGCCAGTTTTGTCGCTCTGCTGTTTGCTTGGATCGTCGTGGACGAACCATTTTCCGCATCGTTCTATCGTGCGATGGCCGTGCTGGTTGCGGCCAGCCCCTGTGCCCTCGCCATCTCGACACCGAGCGCCGTTCTCAGTGGGGTCGCCAGAGCCGCTCGGGGCGGAGTCTTGATCAAAGGCGGGGCACCCCTGGAAGACCTTGGGCGTGTCGTGGCGATCGCGTTCGACAAGACAGGAACGCTGACGCAAGGGCGTCCCCGTCTGACCGACGTCGTACCAACCGAGAATTCGAGCCGAGCGGAATTGCTAGAAACTGCAATCGCAGCGGAAAGGCTCAGTGATCATCCATTGGCATCGGCAATTGTTCGCGATGGAAGAGAGGCACTTGATTCACAACAAGACATTCCTCATGCTGAAAATCTACAGAGCATCACCGGTCGTGGCCTTTCCTCCGACATCGATGGCCAGAAAGTCTACATCGGCAAACGCAATTTGTTTACAGAAGTTGCTGGCCCGACCCTTCCACCGTTTCTTGTCGAGGCCACTGATCGACTCGAACACGCGGGCCGCACCACGATGATTGTCCGGCTTGGCGATAAGTATCTTGGTGTGCTTGGCGTGATGGACACGCCGCGAGAATCGGCCAGTACAACGGTTGCGAGGCTGCGCGAACTCGGTATTGATCGGATGATCATGCTTTCCGGCGACAATCAGATCGTCGCCACCGCAGTTGCTCAGGAAGTGGGAATTGACGAAGCCTGGGGCGATTTGATGCCGGCTGACAAAGTCGATTCGATCAAGCGACTCCGTAGCGAGGGTGAGGTGGCAATGATTGGCGACGG
>CAXBHV010000519.1:0-5610 GCA_963974855.1 uncultured Rhodopirellula sp.
CGATCCCGCCATGATGTCGGTGTTTGCCGGTCAGTCGGTTGAGATTGAAGGCCGCCAATTCTCATTTTCCAAGGAACAAGACGCGTTGTGGTTTAAGAGTGACGACCTGGATTACCGACGCCGCGTGGATTGGGTGTTCGGTTCAGGACGTCACGCATTGACGCCGGTTTCACTCGATTCCGAGGGACTGACCCAGTTGTTTGTTTCGTCTTTTGCCGATGGTCAATTACGTACCACACCAGGTGCGTCCTCTGTCGACTCCGATCCGCTGCGGTTGGGAAATTATCAAGCAGCCGCCGACACGCGACGTTGTTTCGGATGCCACGTCAGCCGGTTGTCTGGTAAGGGAGACTTCGGTAGGCAGGACGTTACTTGCGGGCTGATGCACACCGCATCGTCGTCACTCGTGGCGGAGGTGTCCGCACCCGAAGTGTTGCCGGACGCCGGCTGTATGGTTGCCAATTTGGATTGCAGCCGCTGTCATTTCGGAGCGACCGAGCATGCGGAATCCGGTGGCAAGCTGCCCACGCTGCAGGGATGGAGCGAGCTAACGCCGCTGGAATCGATCAATCGCTGCGGCGAGTGTCATCGACGAGCAGATGAAATGAAGTCATATGAAATTTCGGTCGAGCAAACTCATCTGGTTCGATTCGCCCCGGTCGGGCTCTCAATGAGTCGATGTTTCCAGGTTGCCAACGCGGCGGAAAACGTTGGAAATTACCCACGACTGGACTGTATCACTTGTCACGATCCCCATTTGCCTTCACGGACCGAACCCGAATTTTTCGAAGCCATCTGCCGTGATTGTCACACTTCGCCGGAGCAGGATCCGCGTCTCAAGTCGCAGCGAATCACCGGCGTCATCTCGTGTACGCAGCAGCCGCACGATTCTGCTTGTCTGTCCTGTCACATGCAAAAAACTGACTTCGCACCGGGGTTACGTTTCACCGATCATTGGATTCGCTGAAGCGAGTATTTCGTAATCGTCATGCTCGAGGGACAACCCGCTTTTGTTGTTTAGCAGCTAAAAAAGGCTGCTTTTATGCCGGATTTTATGTTTTTTTGCGTCTAGTCGGAAACAAACGCGAGGCTCGGAATTAGGTGACAATCTCTATAGATGAAACCATTCTCTCTCTATAGATTACCACACGTTAACGCAGAAAAAAAAATGGAAAACGAGTGGTGCCCCCCTGAAAATTGTTGCACGCCGCTTGGTGATTGGGTAGAACCAGACAACACAGAGTCTATTTAGGGGCCAAATTACCGCTATTATCGAATCGATTGCTCTTTTTTAGCTCTGTCACCTTGTCACTGTTCGTTTTCCGTTTTTGAGAGGGCTTTGTTGTGAAGACTAAAAAAAGACATGGTTTCACCCTTGTCGAATTGTTGGTCGTGATCGCGATCATTGGTGTTTTGGTGGGCCTATTATTGCCTGCCGTTCAAGCTGCTCGTGAGGCGGCGCGTCGGATGCAGTGTTCCAATAATCTGAAGCAAATTGGACTCGCGCTGCATAACTACCACAGCACGTATAAAGCGGTGCCACCGCTGCGTGATCGTCACGACAAGGTCAACCCAGCTATCAGCGATTGGAACACTCAAAACTACAGTTGGTCGTCTCGGATTCTGCCGTTTATCGAACAGCCTGGACTTTATGAGAAAATCGATTTTTCGCTGCATGCTTGGTACGCTGGCGCACAACGTCCGAACAAGGTATACGACGAAGTAAACCCAACCGTGGTCCAAGCTTTTCGCTGCCCCACCGATCCAGGCACAGGGGCGAGTATCTGGTTTGACTCCACGTCAGTCCGACATTCGGGCTCGCCATCGCATCTCGCTTATGCACCGATGAATTACTTCGCTTCCACTGGACCGGATAGTCGATTGCGCTGGAACAAAGAAGGACTTGGTTTTTTCGACGCGATCCGCTCGCATGCCACAAGCTCCAGCATCAAGGCGCGTTATCGTAAATTTCGCGACGTGCTCGATGGATTGTCAAACACCGTAGCGGTTTCCGAAGGCGTCATTGGTCACCCCCGTTTGCAAGCGAATTCGACCATGAGAAGCACGCGATCTTACAAAGCCCAGACGACGGGCGCTGTAGGTGATTTGATCGCGACATCAACGGACAACGGTTGTCCAATGACCGGCAACGCGGACACGAATTCCGGGCGTGCACGGGGGATGACTTGGTTGCGAGGGTATTCGCCGAATGAGGTGGCGTTTAATACTCTGATGGTCCCCAATTCAAAACTTTGGGATTGTGGCCTCAATAGCGATCGCAACATGTACGCCACCCGATCGCTACACACCGGTGGCGTCCAGTCGCTAATGGGCGACGGATCGGTCAAGTTCGTAACCGAATCCGTTGACTTTTTAACGTGGCGTGCGGTGGGTGGAATCGGCGATGGCGAAACCATCGACATGGACGCCCTCTAGTAGCTCACGCAAAGGAAGCTCAAGTCTCGTTGAATCATCAGCGGCTTTTGAGTTTTCGACTTTCTCCGCCGCTGCGGCTAGCTGGTTGTAGCGGCGGGTTTCAAACCTTGATTTTCCTTTTGTTTCTAACTCCTTTCGACAAACCTATGAATATGCCTTCCTTGTTCAAAACTGCTGCATTTTTGCTTTTCGCCGGATGTCTCTGCTTTCCGCTAGCTGGTTGTGGTTCTACCGCCACGAATCCTGGCGTGGCCGATAGCGGACTCGAAGAGGATGAAGCATTCAAAGAAACCGAAGAATACGTCGAAGGCGAAGAAAGCATCTGATCGACGTCCTTGCGGTGGATAGCGGATTGAGGTCACTTCTCAATTTCCTAGCATGCGGAGTCTCTGATCGAGAACCCTCAATTTGGCAGTTGGACCAGTGTCCGACTGCCATTTTTCTTTTCTATCCAAAGTGATCGACACGACGATGTCGGATATTGTAAAGTTTCTCTTGATCTCTCGCGCGTTTTGCCAGCGAAAGTTGTGATGTCACTGGAATTCAGACCATTCTTACTGTTCATGCTTTTGCTGCTTCTTTGCAGGGTGTCGTTGCATCCGGTGTCAGCAGCCGATCGTGAAGGAAGCGGTTTGGCGGCGAGCAAGCCGAACGTGATTCTGATCCTTGCCGATGATATGGGGATAGGCGATCTTGCGAGTCGCAACGGGAATCGCAGTCGTACGCCCCATCTTGATCGTCTGAAACAGGAAAGTGTGTGGTTCGAACACGCCTACTCTGCGGCTCCCGTTTGCGCCCCGGCTCGAGCCAGTTTGTTCACAGGACGCTATCCGCATCGGACGGGGGTCGTGACGCTGAATCAACAGCGTTATCCGGAGTTGACGCGGTTACGCAAGGACGAAACGACAATCGCGAACCTATTTCAAGAGAATGCTTATGTCACCGGACTGATCGGCAAATGGCACTGTGGTGACGGAGCCGAATACCAGCCCTTAGCCAGAGGTTTCGACGAGTTCGAGGGCTTTGTCGACCACACGCATGTGCCGAGTTACTTCGATTATAAATTGCTGATCCAAGGGCAACTCCAAGCTGAGTCCAAGCGATACCTGACAAACGATTTGTCGGACCGCGCGGTGGAGTTTGTACGTCGTCATCAACAGCACCCTTTCTTTCTTCATCTCGCCCACTATGCTCCCCACCGGCCGCTTGGTGCTCCGGAAGATCGCATTCAGCCGTATTTAGAAAAGGGGTTTGATCGCGATACGGCAACCGTTTATGCGATGATCGAAATCATGGACGAAGGCATCGGTGCTCTGCTCCGCGAATTAGATCAGTTGAAGCTTCGCGGGAACACGATAGTGATCTTTGCTAGCGACAATGGTCCCGATCCGCTCGTGAGTTCACGATTCAATTCACAGCTACGAGGCACGAAGTACACTGTGTACGAAGGAGGCATCCACGTTCCCTTGATGATTCGCTGGCCCGAGCAGTTGGCTGCGAGCGAACGCGAAGAGGTGATTCATTTCGTGGATGTTTTGCCTACTCTGATGGAACTTTGCCAGCTAGAGATTCCAACTCGCTTGAAGCTCGACGGCACAAGTTTGGCTGGTCTTTTGCGGAGACAGCCTGGCGGGGATGCTCTACCACAGCAGCGTTTTTGGCAATGGAATCGCAAGGATCCTCTCTACTCGCACAACGCCGCAGTGCGTGAAGGCGACTGGAAACTAGTACGTCCCTACGTCACCCGAAACATTCCCAAGGGCGAGTCCAAGCAACAGCCCGCTCTCTATCATTTATCTTCGGATCCGACCGAATCGCGTAATGTTGCGGATCAACATCCCGATCGCACTGCGCGGATGAATGAGGCGTTAGAAGCGTGGAGCCAAGAGGTCGAACGCGATCGCCAACGCGTCCCGTAGGGACTTCGCCTGAGGACCTTGTTCGAGATGTGCATCGAGGGCGCAGTCGACCCCAGTGACTGTGACGAATTGTCTCGCCAGATTGGCACTGAACGCACGAATCGACGCTTCTTTCCGAGCACTGAGCATGATTAGCGATTTGGTACATGAGTTGCAATTTATCACGATGACGACGGTTGAAGAGTTCGAACCGTAGAGAAACAGAATTGCAGTCTTACGTGTACAAGGAGAATTGCGATGACCGGAACAATCACAAAACGAAATGGCCGTGGGCTTTCGCGTCCCAGCTTTGAGATGTTTCCCCAGTTTCGTTCCATTGAGAATATGCTCTCACGCATGTTCGATGATAGCGAGGAAGGTTGGTTAGGTACGCCGATGGCGCCGACATTGGATCTATCGGAAACCGACAATGAAGTCGACGTGCGAATGGATTTGCCCGGGATGAAACCGGAAGACATCGACATCCAAGTCCACAACAACGTGTTGACCATCAAGGGCGAACGTATGGAAGAAAGCGAAGAAAAAGGGCGTCAATTTCATCGTGTCGAACGACACTGTGGCAGCTTCGCTCGTTCGGTGTCGCTACCGTCCATGGTCGACGAAGACAAGGTGGATGCCCATTACAAGGACGGTGTTTTGACGGTGAGTATGCCAAAGACAAAAGATGCACAAGCGAAGAAAATCGCCGTGAAGGCATGATCTTGGCTGTTATCGATCAGCGGAACGGCATGGTCATCTGGATCACTTCGCGATTTGCTTCATGATTCTCCAAGTGACTCGTGACGTTCCGCTTTTAATATAATTCCACTCGACCAGGACTGATGGTATGCCAGTTTCCGCTCGTCGTTTGATTCACAACATGATCAACGACCTTAAAGAAGAACGCGACGAACTCGCGTTGCAAATCCATCTGGGTAAACAGGAGGCGAAAAGCGAATAGCAGGCTTTGGGCAAAAAGCTTGACGATCTCAACCGCCGCTATGAACCGCTCAAAGACGCCGTCGAAGGAACGAGTGGTGTCTTCGATTTTACCCTACGGGTTAGCACGTCGTCGACGTCCGTTCATCGGGTCGAGCTCGCCCCAATAGCCGCCGATGATGTGCGGATGGCGTCCGGGCGTGACATGGTAGTGAGGTCCGCGCTTGGCATCTTCGTGAAGGTTAAAATCGTTGAGCGGATTCTCGCGGTCGTCTTTCGCTAACAAGCCTGCCGCTTCGTAGGGTCCGTAGACGGGGAACCCGTCGAAGGCAAAGCC
>CAXBHV010000520.1:0-5605 GCA_963974855.1 uncultured Rhodopirellula sp.
TACATCAAATGATGTTCGCGGCGATACGTTTCAAATCCACTGATCGCCAGCAGCAGCGCCGACCACTGCAAATCATCCACCGCGGTACCCACATCATCGACGCGAGGCAGCAGATTGAAGTATTTGACGTCCAAAATTCGTGACGTCTTGTCGGCACGCTCGATCAGTCGGCCGAGGTTGGCAAAATGCCATCCGGTATCGTGAGCCATCGTGCTGTCGAGCACTCCAGACCAAAACAAAGCATGTTGCCGCACCACATCAAAAAACTCGGCCGTAGGATCGGTGATCGTCTCAGCGACCGAATCATTCACAAAGTGATAGAACTCGTTGATTTGCAGAAACGCCTCGGACGACAATCCTTCGCGAACACTTTTGGCGTTTTCGCGAGCACATCGCAGCGACGTCAACATCGAGCTATGGTATTCGGGATCAAACGCTAGAAATTGGACGACGTTTTGCGCATTGGCCTCGCCATATTTCTCCGCAAACCATTCGTTATCACCGGTGACTTGTACGAGCGGTTCCCACGGATCGACCAAATTCTCGGGTTGGTCCAGCACGATCCCAAGCGTGATCTCCAGAAACCGGGCAAGATTCTCCGCTCGTTCTACTTGGCGGCTCATCCAATAGATTGATTCAGCAACACGAGAAAGCATGGGAATTATGTGTTAGAAGAAAAGGAAGTTGAGTGAAATACAAGGGGCAGGCGTGCCAGGTGATTTGCCGAGTTCTCTCGCTTCGGCGTCTAATCACGGGACGACGTAGCGATCAAAAAGCAAGCTTGCATCTAAGTGAGTTCATCAATTGCAACCGATTGTCCTGGATCGGCAACCACCCACGTGTCCTTGCTGCCGCCGCCTTGTGACGAGTTCACAACCAGCGACCCTTTGCGTAACGCCACGCGTGTCAATCCGCCGGGCATCACCCACACGTCATCTTCGCTATTGCAAAGAATGTAAGGACGCAAATCGACATGTCGCCCCTCCATGCCGCCATCAACCAGCGTGGGCATTCGAGACAGTTGCAGTGTCGGTTGGGCAACGAAATTGCGTGGGTTTTCGCGGATTTTCTCAGCAAACTCTGCTCGCTCTTTCGTTGTCGCATGCGGCCCGATCAAAATTCCGTAGCCGCCCGACTCGTTGGCTGCTTTGACGACCAGTTCATCCAGATGGGCAAGCACGTATTTGCGGTCGTCGGCTCGCGAACAGACATACGTTGGCACGTTGGCAAGAATCGCTTCTTCATTCAAGTAGTAACGAATCATGTCAGGAACAAACGCGTAGATCACTTTGTCGTCCGCAATCCCGGTTCCCGGTGCGTTGGCGAGCGCAACGTTGCCCGCCCGATACGCACTCATCAACCCCTTCACCCCGAGCATTGAATCCGGACGGAATACATCGGGATCGAGAAAGATGTCATCAACGCGTCGGTACAGCACATCAACGCGTTGCAGTCCGTCGGTGGTCCGCATGTACACGATGTCTTTCTCTACCACCAAGTCGCGGCCTTCGACAAGTTCGACACCCATTTGCTGGGCCAAGTACGAATGCTCGTAATAGGCGCTATTGAAAACACCGGGCGTTAAAACCGCCACCGTGGGGTTGTTGATGTCCTCGCGTGCCATGCCTCGCAACATCTGATACAAGCGAGCCGGATAGTCACGCACCGGACGGACTCGTGATGCACCGAAAACTTGCGGAAAGTTCTTTTTCATTACGTGCCGATTTTGCAACACGTAGGAAACGCCCGAGGGACAACGCAGATTATCTTCGAGCACGTAAACCGCGCCGGTATTGTCACGGACAAGGTCGGTCCCGGTGACATGACACCAAACATTTCGAGGCGGTTTCAATCCAACACATTGCGGCAAGAACGTCGGTGCCGAATCGATCAGATCGCGAGGAATGATGCCATCTTTGACGATTTGCTGCTCGTTGTAGATGTCGCCGAGGAACAGATTCAGGGCTTTAATACGCTGTTTTAACCCCGCTTCAATATGATGCCACAGCATCGTCGAAACGATCCGGGGCACGATATCAAAGGGCATGATCTTTTCCGTCCCTGCCGCATCGCTGTAGACGGTAAACGTGATCCCCATCTGATAGAGAGCACGTTCGATTGCCCTTTGCCGACGCAATAATTCTTCGGCAGGTAACTTGTTGATCAGATGAATCAACAGTTCCGCATCCGGTCGGGCGACCGTTTTGTCGTCGACTAATTCATCGAAAAAACCATCGGTTTGATAGCCGGATAATTTGGGCGGGACGTTCGATTGAGTTTGGCTTTGAGATTGTGAGGCCATTTGAAAAGCAACGGTTTCCTGAAGAGGGAGCTCTAGTGTCTATCCGATAATCAATCGAAGCACTCGTTGAATCCGCATCTTACCAGTTCCGCCGTTCTGGTTCTTCTGATTCTATAGCGAATAATCCGAGATGATAGTGACCGTTGCTAATTTCAAATGCGAGGCAGTGGCATCAGGCCTTTGGGATGTCGTTAATGGTGGACTGCGGCAGATTGTCTATTTGCCAATGATCAAGTCCAGCGCCGTAACCACTTTTCAAGGATCAGTAAATTCCACAATCGGTAACCGTGATTCTGCTCGTTTTGTTCGTGGGATCGTACCAATTCGGCAACTCGATCACAACGCAAAAACGGTTGGATCTTTGCATCCTCAGCTAGCAACGTTTCGTGAACCATTGGTTTTAGTTCGTCCCGAAACCAATTGGCAATCGGAATTCCGAAACCCATCTTTTTTCGGGTGAAAATCGAGGAAGGAATCATCGAGCCAAACGTGTCTTGCAAGATCAGCTTGCCGCGGCCACCCCGAAATTTATATCGCACCGGAAGTGTCGCAGCAAATTCGACCACGCGGTAATCCAACAGCGGCTGACGCACCTCCAAGGCGTTGCCCATCGATGCAATGTCGACTTTAGTGCACAAATCGCACGGCAGATAAGTCAACACGTCGCTTGCCGAAGCACGCGACACGACGTCGCGGCCCTTGGAACGAGCCCAGGCGGCGTCGAGAAAATCGAAAGGATCGTCACCCGGCAAATTCTTGACGAACCCGTCGGTGTAAAGACTCGCACGGAGTGATTCAGGAAAGATTTGTAGCCAATTCAAATAACGACGCGCCGTCGGTTGCCCCAACGCCTCGAGAAACCGCTTGGCTCGCCGCACGACGGAGCGACGCTTCTCCGAATCTGGTAGCCGCTGGACCAAGCCGATCCCCGGAACCTGATGCAGCGGAAACATCTTTTGCAGTTTGCTACTGAGCCATAACGCACGATACCGCTCGTAACCTGCAAATAGCTCGTCGCCGCCGTCACCCGACAAAGCGACCGTCACCTGTTTCCGTGTCAATTCGGACAAATACCAAGTCGGAACTGCTGACGAATCGCCGAACGGTTCGTCGTAGTGCCAGACAAGTTTGTCGATCACATCAACGCCGTGCGGCATCACTTCAAAACGTTGATGGTCGGTCCCAAGATGCTTGGCTACTTGGGCGGCGTAGGCGGTTTCGTCGAAATCCGCGACGGGGAATCCGATGCTAAACGTTTTGATCGGTTGATCCGAAAGCGATTGTGCGATCGCCGTGATCAACGACGAATCGATGCCGCCTGACAGAAACGATCCAAGCGGCACATCGCTCTGCATTCGCAAACGGACCGAGTCGGTCAGCAGTTCTCGCAACCGATCGCAGGCGTCGCCGTGCGAGATGGGAATTTCGATTGATGGGTCATAGTTCCAATAACGCTCGACACGAACTTGACCGTTTTCAAAGACCGCGAAATGTCCCGGCGGCAACTTATGCACGCCCTTCCAAATCGTTCCCGGAGGCGGGATGTATTGATAGGTCAAAAATTCATCGATCGCCGCAGGATCAATCTCATTGCAAACGCCTCCGGCGGCAACCAAACACTTCAGCTCGCTGCCGAAAACCAGCCGGTTATCTTTCAGTGCATAATAGAGCGGTTTTTGCCCGATCCGGTCGCGTGCCAGCACCAATCGATTTCGTTTGGCGTCCCAAATTGCGATCGCAAACATGCCGTTGAGCTGCGAAAAACAGTCGGTCCCGACGTCCTCGTACAGATGTAATACTGGCTCGCCATCGCCGTGCGTGGCGAAGGTGTGCCCGGTTCCTTCGAGCCGACGGCGAAGCGTTTTGAAATTGAAGATCTCGCCATTAAAGACCATCCGCAACGTGCCGTCCTCGTTGGCCATCGGTTGGCGAGCGCCCTCGAGATCGATGATGCTCAGCCGGCGAAATCCCAGCCCGACTCCGACCGCATTGCCATAAGCATCGTGGTGGTGAGTGTCCATCCACGTTTGCGAATCATCGGGCCCGCGATGCGCGATCGAATCGGTCATCTTGTTTAGCAGCGTTTGATCGACCGCAGTCCTCGCGTCCAACCAAACCGCCCCGGTAATCCCACACATCGAGTTGTCGTTCCTAGTAGTTTGAAAAGTGTGGGATAGGCTTCCAGCCTGCCATGGCGAACATTTTTACATGCCCGCGAAACATAAGGCTGCGAAATATAGGGTAGCGAAACTCGCCAAGAGTTTCGTTTCCTGAACCGAAAAGCCGAAAGTCTTGGCGACTTTCGCTACGCTGAAAAAGAAGTGTTCTTGATGACAGGCAGGTAGCCTATCCCACTTTCTTAACAGACGATCGCTCGCACGGCGTCGATGAATTCTCGCATCGATTGAAAACGTTGACTTGGTCGTTTCTGAATCGCTCGCATCACCACATCGTCGGCCGCTTTGGGGATATTGCGTTCAGGCGATCGCTCGCTCGGTGGCGGAATATCTTTGTGCTTGATGTTCTCGAACGTTTCGTTGATATCTGCACCACGGAACGGTTCACGCAGCGCCAGCATCTCGTACAGCACCACTCCGGCACTAAAGATATCGGTGCGTTCGTCGATCCCGCGATTGCCGTCCACTTGCTCGGGCGACATATAAAGTGGTGTTCCTGGGCGCTGGCCACCGCCTGTCAACGTTCGCAACTGCTCGCCGTCGGACTCGTGAGTCTTCAGCACGCTGCGGTTGATCGGTTCGTTGTCATCCGCATGCCCCCAAACTTTGGCGACCCCCCAATCCAACAAGATGACTTCACCGAAATTTCCGACCCAAATGTTTTCGGGTTTAAAGTCGCGGTGAATCACCCCGCGTGCGTGCGAGTAGGCAAGTGCCTGGCACGCGCTGGCGACAATTTCCAAGCGAGCATGCGTGGAAAAGGCCTCGATCGTCGCTGCGTCCTCTCGCGCAATCCGCTTCAAGATCTCGAAAAAGTTCTCTCCCGAGATCCGCTTCATGACAAAATACATCCCTTCGACCTCGTCGTTACCGATGTCGTAAACCGGCACGGTATTGGGATGCTGCAACTGGGCCGTGACCCGTGCCTCGCGAAGGATACGTCGCTGCTCGCGTCGATCGTGCCGTGTTTCAGGCAACAGCGACTTGATGGCAACGGTACGCCCCGTCACGCAATCGAAACCTGCCCGCAATACCGCACTGCCGCCGCGAGCCATCTCGCGAAGGTTGCTGTAACGGGCAAGTCCTAGAGGCACGTTCTGGGGGAGGTCCGGATCGGTGCCTGACA
>CAXBHV010000521.1:0-5605 GCA_963974855.1 uncultured Rhodopirellula sp.
ACAAATGAACCCGGACATTGTCAACATTCACGGCGGGGCGATCGCACTGGGCCATCCCGTCGGTACCACTGGAACCCGACTGATCTTAACGATGCTTCGTGCCTTGCGAGTCTCCGGCAAACGCCGCGGCCTTGCGACACTTTGTGTTGGTGGAGGCCAAGGTGTCGCCATCGCCCTCGAAACCGAATTGGAGACCTAGTATGAGTACTGATCGTTACAACGCATTTAGCGTCACAACCGATGTGCGTGGTGTCACCACCGTGTCGTTGGATGTGCCTGATCGCCCACTGAATATTCTTGATCGTGTCGTGATGACCGAACTCGAAGCAATCGTTCACGATTTGGAGCATCGTGGCGATTGCGAATTGGTCGTCTTTCGTAGCGGCAAAGAAAGCGGTTTTTTGGCTGGCGCCGACGTCAAAGCAATCGTCAATATAGAAAACCCGACCCAAGCGACTCAGTTGATCGATTGCGGACAACAGCTGTTTGATCGGATTAATTGGTTACCGATGCCAACGCTTGCCGTGATCCACGGTCCTTGTTTAGGAGGTGGGTTGGAATGGTCGTTGGCGTGTGATTATCGCATTGCTCGCGACAACAGCAGTACAAAGATCGGGCTGCCCGAAATCAAATTGGGATTGATTCCCGGTTGGGGTGGGACCCAACGACTTCCACGTGTGGTTGGATTGACGAATGCTTTGAGCCTAATTTTGCAGGGCAAGCATTTGTCGGCGAGTGAAGCGGCCAAGATCGGTTTGATTGATCGTGCAATCGATCCAGAGAACTGGGAAATCGAAGTCGCAGAATTTATTGTCCAGATACTCGAAGAGGAAGTTGTCAGCCAGAGTGGCCGCAAACAGCCGCTGATTCAAAAGTGGCTCGAGGCGACTTCATTGGGACGCTCGCTAATTTTTTCTGCAACAGAGAAAAAGATTCGATCCAAGGCCTTGCATTATCCGGCACTCAAATCGGCGATCAAAGCGGTGCGCCGCAGCTATGGGTTACGGCCTGATGGGTTTATGGCCGAGCGGAATGAGTTTGTTGATTTATTGGCAACTCCAACCTGCCGCAATCTGTTGCAGCTGTTCTTTGCCCGTGAATCGGCTCGCGATATTCGCACGTGGGCGTCGTCGACGACGACGGTGCACGAGGAGCCAATTCGCAAGGTCGGCGTGATTGGCGCCGGCGCGATGGGCGCTGGAATTGGGCAATTGGCCGCGTGCAAGGGATACGACGTGGTGATCAAAGAAATCGATGAGGATGCGGCCGACGCAGGACGCAAACGAGTGGTTTCGCTTGTCGACAAATTGGCCAAACACCGCAATCTGTCTGACCGAGAACGTTCGTCGATCCTCGACCGAGTCCATGTCACGACGAGTGACGAAGCGATGGACGGTGCCGACTTGGTCGTCGAAGCGGTCGTCGAACGCGCGGAGGTCAAAGATGCGGTCTTTGCCGGACTCGATAAATTGTTAGCCGCAAACGCGATCCTGGCCTCCAATACTTCATCGCTGTCGATTGCTCGAATGGCGGACGCGACCACACGTCCAGATAAGGTCGCAGGACTGCATTTCTTCAATCCCGTCCACAAGATGGAGTTGGTCGAAGTCGTGCGAGCCAAGCAGACCAGCGACGCTACGGTCGCCCGCTTGGTCAGTTTTGTTCGCGCTCTGGGGAAAACCCCAATCGTGACCGCCGATGCACCCGGGTTTTTGGTCAACCGCGTATTGTTCCCCTACTTGGGCGAAGCGGTGGTGATGGTCTCGGAAGGGCATGATGTTAACCGCATCGATAAACAGGTGCGAGCGTTCGGAATGCCAATGGGCCCACTCGAATTGCTTGACCAAGTGGGGCTTGATGTCGCCTACCATGTGGCTCGCTCGCTCGACAGTGTGCTCGTCGGCGTTGGTCCGGTGGTCGATCAATTGAAGTTGATGGTCAACGACAACATGTTGGGCAAGAAGACAGAATGCGGTTTTTATCAATACAAGAATGGCCGCCGAAACGGTACGGCCGATTTCCCGCGGACGAATCCGCAATCGGGACATCGCACCGTAAAACGTGTCCGCGAGGATCATTTCGTTGTCGATGGATTAACCTCCGAACAACGACGCCTGATTTACCCGATGCTCGCCGAATCGATTCGCTGTAAACAAGCCAACATCGTGGACCAAGCATGGGCCATTGATTTGGCGATGGTGCTGGGGACTGGTTTTGCACCGCACCGCGGTGGACCGCTGCACGTGGTCGACACGATTGGTGAGCACATTGTGCACGCCAATTTGGGCTACCTGCAGTCGATCTATGGGGATCGCTTTGCCAGCCCATTGTTGCTCGAAGAGATGGCAGAACAGCATCAGTTGTTCTTTAACGAATCGAAAACGGAGGACAACGATCACGCGGTGACCAATGGGTGATTTCCGAGTGAGACCTAGCTGAAGGTTCTGGCCTCGTTCGCCATTCAAACGAAGGCCACGACCGCAAACAACATTGTCAATTTTAGGAGTAATCCAATGAACCTTGATATCCATCCTTCCGAACCGACAAAACCCAATTCGCCCACCGTCAACTCAGACGCTGCAAACTCAGACGTTAAAAAAACAGACGCAGCAAAGCCAGATGGGTTGGCGAAGCCCAACAGTGAATCGTTCGCTGAGGTTGCACTTCGTTTAGGTGGCGCGTCGGTCGACGAATCCAAGCGAACCGGATTGATCGATACGGCGGATGATCAGGTTGAGGATTTGTTTGCGGCTCAATACAAAACGACCAACAGCCCGGTTCACCGAGCGGTTTGGGACAAACAGATCCCGACCGAATTGTTCGAGGTCGATACGATGTCGCAGAGCGAATCGGTGTCGCTCGTTGTCGAGCAATCGCTCAAAATCGTTCGCAAACATCGCGATGGTGGCACGTTGCTGGACGAAAAGGGAAAGATTACGGCAAAAGTGTTGGCCGAATTGGGCTCGGTCGGTTATTGGGGATTATTGGTTTCGCCCCAGTTCGGCGGATCGGGTGCTACGATGCGTCAGTTCGCCGAAATGATCACGCAAATGGCCACGATCGATCCGACGGTGGCCGGGTTGGCTTCGGTTCACGGTTGTATCGGGGCGGTCGACCCAGTGCGTTCTTTCGGAACCGATGACCAGAAGAAACGGTTCCTGCCCAAATTGGCTGACGGCCGTCGTTTGTCAGCGTTCGCGTTGACCGAACCCGGTGCAGGTAGCGATTTGACCGCACTACGCACCACCGCAGTGCTTGATGGAGATGACTATGTCGTCAATGGCGAGAAGCTGTTTATCACCAATGCGATCCCCGGTCGCACGATCGGATTAGTCTGCAAGATCGATGGTAAACCGAGCGTGTTGGTCGTCGATTTACCGGACCAAGAGACCGAGCATTTTAAATTGAAACACTACGGCATTTACGCGCTGCGTCGTGCAAACAACAACGGCCTGATCTTTCGGGATTTCCGTGTGCCCAAGGAAAATTTGCTTGTGCCTTCGCAGGGTGACGGCTTGACGATTGCCTATCACGGGTTGAATTTGGGCCGAGTTTCGCTGTGTGCCAATGCGTCCGGGGCGATGCGATGGATGCTCGCCGAGATGTTGCCGTGGGGAGCGTACCGGGAAACCTATGGTCAATCGATCGATCGTCGCGAATTGGTCCGACGCCGACTCGGACGGCTTGCGGGTTTGATCGTCGCTTGTGATGCGATGACTGCGTGGTGCGCCGGTTTGCTTGATCAAGGGTACCGCGGCGAGATGGAATGCATCATCGCGAAAATTTTTGGCAGTGAGGCTCAAAAGGAAGCGGCGATCGAATTGTTCATGAAAACGCATGGCGGACGATCGTTCTTGGAAGGCCATTTGTTTGGCGATAACGTGCACGAGTTCCTTGCGCCGTGCATCTACGAAGGCGAAGGCGAAATGTTAGGCATGGCGTTCTTCAAGTCGTTGGTGAAGCATCATGGCAAACTCTTCTTTGAACCGATTGGCAGAACGCTTAGTGAGCTGGGAACCGCGAAACCCAATCCGTTGAACCCACGACATGCATGGGCGCTGCGTAAACCGCTCTCGAACTATGCAAAATGGTGGGTCGGTCACCAAGTATCGGCGGCACATTGGTCACCGATCCAAATTTCGGATGCGAAGCTGGCGGGGCATGCAAAATTCGCACAGCGTTATTTGTCGCAGAGCGGCATGCGAATTAGTACGACGATGCGAACGTTTCAATTGAAGCTGGCTGATCGTCAATGTCGCATGTCCGCATTGTCGCTGGACATTCAAAACGCGGTGGCGATGTTGGTGACCAGCCTGTATGCCAAGGCGTCCAGTGACCCGATCACGCGAGCTGCGGCCGATACGGTGTGCCGCGAATTGCAGTTGAAGATCACAGGGGGCAAAGCGAGTAATGCCGATTTCCGACAAGTCACGGATCTCGGCAGCCAGATTGCCGAGCAGGGCTGGAGTGAACTCGATGGAGTAACATCAGGAGAAATCATGATGCCGTACAAGTAATCAGGGGCCTCCGCAGTTAGCCGTTTTGGCGCTAGCGGGCTGTTGATTTAATCGAAATGCAAATCGCAGTCGTGAGCCGTGGGCCGTAAGGCACCGGCTAATGCGCGAGACCCGGCCGCTCACGCGCGAGCGGCTCACTAAATCAACAAGCCGCTAGCTACGGTTCCTGTCTTCGAACGGAGCTAACGCCCAAACGGCTAACGGGAGATCAACCAATGATTCCTACCTGAACGGTTAGCCGAAAGAGGAACGCGAATCATTTTGCGATAATTGGTTGATTCAATCGAGACAACGTCCGGTTATGGACAGCATCGTTAAAAACATGTGGCTGAGTCGTAGCGGTTGGGCATGAACAATGCACAGGAGATGACGACGTGGCAGAGTTACGTCAAATGAGAGTCCGGAGAGGTTAGGGAGCTGCAACATGAATCTAGTCGACCTGTTTGGTTTTCGCTCGTCGCCAAAAACGGTCGAGCGAGTTCGTCAACGACGTGCGGTGATCGCGCTCGGTGGAGGCGGCGCACGCGGACTTGCCCATCTCGGTGCAATACAGGTGGTCGGTGAGGCAGGAATTCAAACCGAGCGGTTTGTCGGGGTCAGTATTGGGGCGTTGGTCGGAGCCATGTGTGCTCTCGATTCAAATACGCGCCGTGTACAGGCTCAGACAATCGAATTTCTGTTCTCGCCGACCTTTTCTCGCAACCAGCATCTGTTGTTTGGTTCGACGGGATCGCGAATGGAGGATGCCGAATCGGGAGTGATGGCGTGGTACAACCGCGTTCGCTATCTCTACTCGGCTCACCGCCGGATCACACGCGCTGCGACGAGGGCGTCGTTGATGCCCGAGGCTATTTTGTCCGATGCAATTGATGCCCTGATACCGGATATTGAGATTGCCGAGCTCCCCACACCTTTGAGCGTTGTGGCGGCCGACTTGCGAAGCGGAAATCGCATCGTGCTCGAAAATGGATCGTTGCGAAAAGCGATTCAGGCGTCGATGGCGATCCCCGGCATTTTTCCTCCGGTCCTTTGGAATGAAATGCAACTGTGTGACATCGGGGTCGTTGATGCATTGCCTTCGATGATTG
>CAXBHV010000522.1:0-5590 GCA_963974855.1 uncultured Rhodopirellula sp.
TTTTTTGAACGAACCCTCCGCTCTTTTCTCGTCGACATCAACCATTGCGATCAAATTCTGAGAGCTGACGCCACCGACATTGGCGGCACCCCGGCCGCCGACGCCGATACAGGCGAGGTTCAATTTTTCGTTGGGACTTTCAGCCGCCGAGATTTGGCGTGTCGAGGCACCGTGATAAAAAGCCATCCCGGCGGCAGCTGCGGCCGTGGTTTTGAGGGCGTCGCGTCGAGAGATATGTGATTTCATGGCTGGTCTTGCGGAGAGGGAGGGAAGGTCGACGGTGGAAACCGCTGCGAAGGATTTTGCAATTGGGAACCGCGTGATCGCGGGAGCCCCAAGTTTACAAGTGGCCTAGTTTAACAGAATGATCCAGTAAACGCCCCCTTTCGCTGATTCCGGGACTAATGGAAACTGCCCCATTCTCGTTCTTTTTACTGAAAATCCGCCTGGGCGGAGGATTCGCCATGAAATATGTAATTATCATTCCCGACGGCTGTGCGGATGAACCGATTGAATCGCTCGGCGGCCGCACCCCGCTGCAAGCTGCCAATTTGCCCGCGATGGATCGTCTCGCCGCGGAGGGTTCGCTGGGGCTGGCCAACAATACACCGGACCATTTGCCGGCGGGCAGCGAAGTCGCGAACCTCTGTTTGCTCGGCTACGACCCCGACGTCTACTTTACCGGCCGTGCACCGCTGGAAGCTGCCGCGCAAGGAATCAAGCTCGGCGAACATGATTGGGCGGTTCGCTGCAATCTGGTCACGATCGAAGACCAAACGATGGTCGACTTTACAGCCGACCATATTTCCAACGAAGAAGGTGCCGAGCTGCTGCGATCGGCCCAGGCCGAATTGTTAGCCAAAGCCGCCGCCGAGGGCGACCCAATTGCATCGCGTTTCGAGTTTGTTCCAGGCGTAAGCTACCGAAATTTGCTGATCTATCGCGGCGACGCGTCCACGCCTGCTCCGTTTTCGAGCGACACGCGTTCGCGCGCTCCGCATGATTTGACCGATTTGTCGGTGGCGGATGAATTTCCTCGCGGTCCCGGCAGCGATCTGCTGGTTCGGTTGATGAGCGAATCCGCTGAGCTGTTTGCGTCGCATCCTGTCAATCAGAAACGGATCGCCGAAGGCAAGCGGCCAGCGACGAATCTGTGGTTGTGGGGACTCGGAGGAGCGCCACAGTTGCCTAGTTTCCAAGAGCGTTACGGACTGAGCGGCGTGATGATCACTGCGGTCGATTTGCTGCGAGGCATCGCGGCACTGGTCGGTTGGCCACGGATCGAAGTTGCAGGTGCGACCGGCTATCTCGATACGGATTATGCCGCCAAAGGCCGCGCCGCCGTCGAAGCCCTCGAAAAGTACGATGTCGTTTGCGTTCACGTCGAAGCTCCCGATGAAGCGTCGCACGAAGGACGTGCCGACGAGAAAATCAAGGCGCTCGAAAGCATCGATAAATCGATTGTCGCCCCGCTTTACGAAGCGCTGCAAAAACAGGGCGACTACCGTATTTTGGTGACTCCTGACCACCCGACATTTTGCAGCACCAAGAAGCATACGCACGGGATGGTTCCACTGCTGATCTCGGGAACCGGCGTCCAGGCGGATTCGCAAACGACATACGACGAGATTGCAGCGGATGCCAGCGGTCGCCGCTTCGATCACGGTTGGGATTTGATGGACGCGTTTATCAAGTCGTAACTAGCACTTGTTTTTCATTTCCCTCTCTACGTTCATTTTCCATTTCGTCCCCCTTTTAACTTCACGTTTCTTCCCATGTCACTGATCGTTCAAAAGTTTGGCGGTACCAGCGTCGCTGATGTCGAAAAGATCCGCGCGGCAGCACGTAAGGCGATTCGCGCCCAACAACAAGGCAATCGTGTCGTGATGGTCGTCAGCGCGATGGGCAAGAACACCGATGTGTTGTTGAAACTTGCTGGCGACGTCAGCCCCAATCCGCCCGCTCGCGAAATGGACATGCTGGTCAGCACCGGCGAACAAGTCAGTGTGGCATTGGTCGCCATGGCAATCGATGCGCTCGGTGCCAAGGCGGTCAGTCTGACGGGCGGCCAAATCGGGATGAAGACCGATGACAGTTTCAGCAAGGCACGAATCCAGTCGATTTCGACCGAGCGAATCGAGCGTTTGTTGGACGAAGGAAACATCGTGGTGGCCGCCGGTTTCCAAGGCATCGACGATGATTTGAATATCACCACGCTCGGGCGTGGCGGCAGCGATACGACGGCCGTCGCACTGGCCTCGGTGCTCGGCGCGGACGCTTGCGAAATCTACACCGACGTCGATGGCGTTTACACAACCGACCCACGGTTGTTGCCCGAAGCTCGCCGCGTCGACGTGATCAGCTACGACGAAATGCTCGAATTGGCCAGCCTCGGGGCTGGTGTGATGCACAACCGCAGCATCGAATTTGCCAAGAAGTTCAATGTTCCGATCCACGTTCGCAGCAGTTTTTCGGACGCCGAAGGGACGATGATTGTGGCGGAGACGGAATCGCAAACCGCATCGGTTTGTGGCGCCGCAATGACCCCCAGCGAAGCTCGCGTGACGGTACTTGGCGTGCCTGATGTGCCCGGTAAAAGTTTACAAGTGTTCTCGGCGATCGCGGCCAAGAAAATTGCCGTCGATATGGTGGTGCAAAACGTGGGGCTCGAAGGCCGCGCGGATATCTCGTTTACCGTTCGCCAAGAAGACCTGCAAACCACCCTCAAAACGCTTGAAGGCGTGCTGCCCGAAGTCGGAGCGGATGCGATCACTTTCGATGACCAAGTCTCGAAGGTCTCGGTGGTTGGTGTGAACATGGCCAAGCAGACCAACGTTGCATCAACGATGTTTCGCGCGTTGGCGGATGCCGGTGTAAACATCCAAATGATCACCACCAGCGAGATCAAGATCTCGACGCTTGTTCCTCGATCGCAAGCCGCAGCGGCCCTTCGCGCCGTGCATCACGCATTCTCGCTACATCAGAAACCCGACGACGCGAAATCATGGCACCAAATCCGCTCCGAACGAGGCAATCGTGCTGATGTCGATTCGTTGATTAGCCGATTGCAAGCGGACGCGTTGGAGGCGTTGACGCTGACGGGAATTTCGCTGACAAAATCGCAGGCACGTGTGACGCTGCACGGTGTTCCGGACAGACCGGGCATCGCCGCGGATATGTTTGAAACGATCGGCAAAGCCGAGATCTTTGTCGATATGATCGTACAGGGTTATGACGGCGAAGATGGCTCGACAAGCGTCAGCTTTACCATCAACGACGATTCGATCGACCGTAGTTTGGTAGTGGCCAAAGAAATTTGTAAAAAGCACGGGATGCGTGATTTTCAAAGCGGTACTGATATTTCCAAGATCACCGTCAGCGGCATTGGGCTGCGTAGCCACACGCACGTGGGTACGATTCTGTTCAAGCAACTCGCTGATCTTGGAATCAACATCGAGATGATTGGAACGAGTGAATTGCAAGTCAATGCGGTCGTCGCAACAGAGAAGGCCGAAGCGGCGACGGATCGGCTTAAAAACGCATTCGCAGCGTCACTGGAATCGGGGGCGGTTTAACGTCGAATTCCGCTAATGAGAGCGGATGATGCCATGGCCAGGCTCAAGCTCGCGTTTGATCCAACAAAAAAAGCGGCCTGCGATGAATCTCATCGCAGGCCGCTTTGTGTTTAATTCGCTACGGTCTAACGTTTAATTGAAGATGCTGAACACGTGGTGCAGCAATCCGCAGTGCTTACGAGCAGGTGGGCAGCAAACAGGAGCTGGCTCGCAGCAGACAGGTGCTGGCTCGCAACAAACTGGAGCTGGTTCGCAGCATCCAAACGCCTCGACGACAGGGACGCTGTTTTCGATGTAGCCACCGTCCACGATCACTTCGCCACAGCAAGGTGCTGGTGCCGCATCGTAGACCATCGGAGCTGCTTCGACGTGAGGAGCAGCGATTGCTTCAGGAGCCGGTGGAGCCGCTTCTTCGACCATCGGTTGCGGAGCAGGAGCGGGAGTTGCGATGGGGGTCGCAGCAGCGGCAGCCTTTTCCGCTTCGATCTTCGCAGCAGCCTTCGCCGCAGCGGCCTTCATTGCAGCATCCTTTTCCGCAGCGGCTTTTTTCTCAGCAGCAGCCTTCTTTTCAGCAGCGGCTTTCTTGTCGGCAGCAGCCTTTTTCTCAGCAGCCGCTTTTTCCGCAGCTGCTTTCTCCGCAGCTGCTTTCTTTTCAGCCTGCTTCGCAGCCGCTTTCATCTCGGCGTCTTTTTTTGCCGCAGCTTCTTTTTCAGCGGCCGCCTTTGCATCGGCTTCTTTCTTCGCTGCAGCCTTTTTCGCAGCAGCGTCATTCTTTTTCTTATCCGCTTTTGGCTTGTCGGCCTTAGGCTTATCAGCCTCGGGCTTGTCCTGCTCGGCAACGGCTTCGGTGGCTTCTACTGCTTTTTCGGCAGCTTTGTCTTGGGCGATACCATGCTGAATCGGAGCCACTAACATGCCAAAGGCTGTCGCGGCAAATAGCATCGAACGCAGAGTTGTCTTACGTTTCATCGGTTACAGGATCCTCGTTGAAGTGAAAGCTTAGGGTGTGAATCGTAGGTGAAAACGAATCGTGAGTGGAAATTCAGGTAGTAATTTAAACCTGCTGGATCACGTTCGCGCATCCAGCGATGCCGCTGAGAAACAGTGTTTCCTCTAGCAGAGGGGGGTGGGTGCTGGAGCCGTTTCTTGACTCGAATTTATTCGATCGAGTCCGTAGATAGAGGCTGCAAATCGTTCCGTTTCGAGCTAGCGAACAATTCGCATCCTAATTGCCACATCAAAAATGCCAACCCATTTGAAGTAACTACGCCACTTTCGCCGTTAAAAACTTCCGAATGCGAGGATTGTTCGGTTAAAGCCTCTTTGTAGGAGTTATTTGGCTTGTTCGGGGTGATTCCCGCTCGCCCTTAGCGGATTTTCGTTTGGTATCCTGCGGCAATGTGACTATCATAACACACGTCTGTTTAGCAAAAACTCGTTCGTAACCGCTGCTTAATCCGAGTTTGGCTCTGATTGCGACGCACTCGATGCGTCTCGATTTGTTGAACAGCATGCTTCTTGTCCCGACATACCCCGTCGACAACACACTCTGTCTAAACCTCATTTTCAATGAGGCGAATCGATGAATAGGAACCTAAGCGTGACCAAAAATTCTCACTGCCGGAACGTTCTGGCTCTGCCAACCTGCGTGCTGATGTTGTTCGTTTTGGGTGGTTCTTCGTTGCGTGCGGACGATGCCCCGGCAGCGGATGACACGATCACCGCAGAAATGTTTGCCGCAATGGATGCAGGACAGATTGATGTCAAGTTCATTCCCATCAACGCGACCAAGGCAAACGTGTTAGTCAAAAACTTGACTGACAAACCGATGAACCTCAAGTTGCCTGCCGCATTCGCTGGCGTTCCCGTGCTTGCCCAATTTGGTGGCGGCATGGGCGGCGGTGGTATGGGTGGCATGGGTGGCGGCGGCATGGGCGGCGGCGGCATGGGCGGCGGCGGTGGCGGCGGCCAAAGTATGGGCGGTGGCATGGGCGGCGGCGGTATGGGCGGTGGTG
>CAXBHV010000523.1:0-5587 GCA_963974855.1 uncultured Rhodopirellula sp.
TACGAGTCCCGTCGTGCCACTAAGTCGCTGGGACTCGTAGCCTCGTCCACTACATACAAGGCTTCATCGCCGCCCTCTGCGGATCACGATCGACAAGCAGAAGCAGGAAGTCGAAAAGTGGCAGGAGGTCGAACCACTGATTGTTTTGTAAGACCCCGCTCCTCTCTTCCTGCCGCGAGCGACCACAGACATCATGCAAGGTTTGAACCCGCGTGAGATCGACAGCTTACAGTTCAGGAACGAGATCAAAGAACACTGATTTTCACTAATTGCCACTAATAAAACATTTGGGGGACTGAGGACTGGAACTCTATGACACGCATCCAATTTCTTCCTTCCCATTAGTGTCAATTAGCGTTGATTAGTGTTCTCCAAGACTTCCGGATGAAGACAGGTTAGCAAACGTTCGGAAATAACTTTGCCATTTCAAAATGTTTCCTTAATGACATGAACCCTCCGGTGACGTTTGGGTCGTGCAGCTAGAGCGTTACTGGAATGGGCGTAGGTCGACCGCCAGGCCGGCATGGACAAAATCCCTGCAATGCGGCATGGACAGCGACACCCGCAGCTAACAACCTTTGGTCGTACTGACACCCTATAATTGCGTTTCGCAATCCCCGCCCACCAGTTGGTGCTCCCTGCAATCCCTCAGGAAAATTATTCTCTGGGAATGATTTTTCCTGACCTGCTTTCCCCCAAGATCCATAAGCTAATGCGATTCAATCTTATCCTGCAAACTCTCCTCGCGGCCATCGCCATCCAGCCTGCACGAGCGGCGGATATCGTGGTTTACGGGGATTCGCCCTCTGCCGTCACCGCTGCGATCGAGGCCGCGGAGAACGGGAAGGATGTGTTGCTAGTCTCACCGGTTGAACACCTCGGTGGGATCATCGTCAATGGCCTCGGCAGCCAGGATGTGGACGCGCGTGCTGGCAATGCGGCACCGATCGGCGGGCTCACGAATGAGTTTTTCATCCGTATCGCGAAAGCTTACAATCGCAAAGCCAAGTCGCCGCGATACAACTTCCGCTCCTCGGTCGCAGAGCAGGCTATCGACGACTGGCTCGCAGAGAAGAAAGTGCGAGTGTTACGTGGGAAGCGAATTTCTGAAGCGGAGGGCGCAGTGATGAAGGAGGGCGGGCGCATCACCGGATTCACATGTGAAGACGGGACGATGGTGCATGGGAAAGTCTTCATCGACGGTACTGTCGAGGGTGATCTCATGGCGTTCTCCGGAGTCAGCTACGCATGGGGCAGAGAAGGGAACGCCAAATACGGGGAGACCGTCGGCGGCGTGATCAACCCGACGCATGAACAGCAGTTTCGCGTAAAGGTTGATCCCTACAATATCCCCGGCGACACCTCCTCTGGCACAATTTATGGAGTGCAAAACGAAGCCGTCGGCACTCACGGGGATGCGGACAAGAGCGCAATGGGCTTTTGCCTCCGCCTGCCGCTCACGAAAGACTCGGCAAACAAGATCACCATTGCGGCTCCGGAAGGTTACAAGGCTTCCGATTACGAAATCTACCGCCGCTTTTTCGCCGCCGGAGGCATCAATGACTGGCTTGATGGTCCAGGCACCGTCTCGGCCAACCCTCGAGCTCGCCTCAACGATCTAGGCAGCTGGCACGAGCTTTCCGCGAATTTCTACGGCCGCAACCACGGCTACCCCGATGGCACCTACGCCCAGCGCAAAGCGATCTATGATGAACACCGCAGATACACGCAGGGTCTGATCCACTTCCTATCCACCGATCCAGCTGTCCCCAGTAAGATCCGAAACGAATGGTCGCAATGGGGCCTCTGCAAGGACGAGTTCACCGACAACGGTGGCTGGCCGAGGATGCTGTATCTGCGCAGTACACGGCGAATGATCTCGGACTATGTCATCACGGAGGCGGATGTGATCGCTCGCCCGAGAAAAGGCAAATCAGGCGAAATCCTTCAGCCTGCCCCGCCGGTCGAAGACCCTATCGGGATCGCCTGGTGGTTTGTCGATCTGCACGCAGCGCGAACCGTCATCAAGGACGGACAGGTTTACAATGAAGGTGCTTTTATCAACTACCAAAACTACGCTCCGTTCGGCATTCCCTACCGCTCGATCACCCCGAAAAGAACCGAATGCACCAATCTGCTTGTCCCCTCCGCCCTTTCCGCAAGCTATGCGGGATACGGAGCTGTCCGGCTGGAATGGACCTACATGATCCTCGGCCAATCCGCAGGGGCTGCAGCCGTCCTTGCTCTGGAAGAGGACATCCCCGTGCAGGATGTGGCGTACGCGAAACTCGCAAAGCGTCTTACAGCAAGAGGCCAGAAGCTGTCCCCGCCCGCCGCCACAAAACTGTCGGGAATCATCGTCGATGATCATGATGCCCAGGTGACCGGCCAGTGGCTGCCTAGCAGCTTTTCCCCAGGCTTCCATGGAGACGGGTATCTGCATGACAACGCGGAGGGAAAGGGTTCCAATTCCATCCGATTCACGCCCGATATTCCGACGGCCGGCCAATACGATGTTTACACCATCTGGAGCAGCAACCCTCCACGTGCGAATAATGTCCCCGTGACGATCACCCATGAAGGAGGCACAGAGAAGATCTGGCTGAACCAGCAGCAGGGCGGCTACAACTGGAAACTCATCGGCAGCTGGAGATTTTCAAAAGGAACAGCGGGAAACGTCCTTTTTGAAACCAAAGGCACCGAGGGATACGTCATCGCGGATGCGGTTCGCTTCGTGAAAAAAGATAAACCTTAGAACGCGGAAAAAACGTGTCGGGACGTAGCTGACATGTTTGTTTGGCGAATCAGTTACCGGGTAACAAAGTGACCTGATTGGTTTCAAACGCCCCCCAATCACTTTGATTTCGCTGAAAGCGATAAAAAAGGAGTCTGGCATGGCATTTGCGTTTTGCGTTCACTTATTACTCTCGCATCGAGGCAATCGTTCCTTGATAAACTGTTCCGCTCATCCAATCCAAGAACACACTTATGACCGCCATCCACGCTTATGCCGCGACCAAGCCCGGCGGACCGTTTGAACCTTTCGATTATGACGCCGGGGAAGTTGGACCGGATGATGTCGACATCAAAGTCGAATCCTGCGGTATTTGCCACAGCGATCTCTCGATGCTCGATAACGACTGGCAGATCACACAGTTCCCCTTCGTCGGTGGTCACGAAGTCATAGGTCGTGTCGTGGCATTAGGCCAGCATGCACTGGGGTTGGCCGAAGGTGACCTGGTGGGTTTAGGTTGGACGAGTCGCAGTTGCATGCACTGTGACGAATGCTTGTCTGGCAATCAAAACCTTTGTGTCTCTGTCCAAGGCACCATCACGCATCAACACGGCGGGTTTGCCGATCGGGTGCGTTGCCATTGGGGTTGGGCAACAAGGATTCCCGAGGGCGTCGAACCCGCATCGGCGGGGCCGTTGTTGTGTGGCGGCGTGACAGTGTTCAGTCCGCTGGTGCAACACAATCTGTCGCCGACTGCCAAAGTCGCCGTTGTCGGCATCGGCGGTTTGGGGCACATGGCGCTTCAGTTTTGCCGTGCTTGGGGATGCGAAGTGACTGCAATCTCGCGAGGACGCAGCAAAGAGGACGAGTCTCGTAAACTGGGTGCAAATCACTTTGTGGCGACCGAGGAAGATGCCAACCTTCAAAGCGTGAATGGCAAATTTGATTTAATATTGAACACGACTGACGCAGCATTGCCGTGGGATGCCTACATCGCCGCGCTCGCACCACGCGGAGTACTACACACGGTCGGCGCGGCGGACAAAGTTGAAGCGTCGGTACCTCCAATGATTGCGGGGCAGAAATCGTTTTCGTCGTCGCCTATCGGCAGCATCGTTGCGACACGAACGATGTTGGACTTCGCAGCCCGTCACAAAATTGCGCCGATGACGGAAGTCCATGCAATGAGCGATATCAACGAAGCGTTTGAAGTGCTCCGCAACGGATCTCCCCGATATCGGTTAGTGCTGATGGCGTAGCCGATGTTGCCAAGCTGAGGCAACCACACCGCCGGTGGGAAACCGATTTCGGCGACATGGAGCGAGCACGTCAATGCCGCAGCGACTCGCATTTGAGTTGGGCGTCCTTTGATCGACCAAACCTCTAACATCACGAACCGAGTCACCTCCATTGCCGCTGGCGGACGTACTGCACACAAACGCTCGGATCGCTGATGAAATGTCAGTAGACTGCTTCAGCTCCATTGGTGCTGGGGAGTGAGCCATGCGCGTCGACACACGATTCGTCCATCGCTTCTTGGACGTCACTTTTATCGAGCAAATCCATCCAAGTGATTTTCACGGTTTTCATTTCGTTCCCTTCCCGATCAGTGACACAAGTTCTTCTTCGCAGATGAATCCGACGCGATCAGCGGCAAGCATCATCGTCGCCCAAGACTTCGCAGACCCGGCATCACCAGCTTTCACCGCGCGGATGACTGGTTTGAGGCAAGTTTCGACTTCCTCGACCATCATTCCCTCGTCGCTACATTCGACTTGGTAGCTTGCCTTGCCCATGAATTCGATCGCGATCTCTTTTGCGGACTCCATTGCACCTTGCTTTACCAACATCTCCAAGGCCCTAGCAATTTCCTCGTAGGCTTGCCAACTGCAATCGAAGTTATCGTTCAATCGCCGCTCATCAACCCTGGTAGCAATATCAATCGCGTGGCGAAGATCATGGGCGACCAGATCAACGGGCTTGAGCACTTGCAATTCTGCCTCAATCGACCAGCGAACTGATGGGTCATACGTGTCGAGACTCATCAACAGATCAACGAGTTCATCCTTCTTGAGCTTTCGTAGCGCGGCTTCTATCAAGACAGAACGCTGAACATCAAAGGCTCGCTTCGCCTCTGCTTCTTCCTCCCATCGCCGAATCTGCGCGTCCGAGGGAGGATAGGATCGTTCGCTGCGCGCCATGAAAATGTCCTAAAACTGATACAGATGCCTGAGTTGGTGGAGGCTCAGACGACTCGCTCGAAACTGCCCGAAGCAGAACGTTTCGTGACCCTTCCCGATGATGTGAAGCTCGGCATTTTCGTGATTTGTCGCGTGACGAGCATGAAAAACGGTTTGCTTCGCCCTGCCTGGGAAAAGTGGACCGCTGGCAAGTATCGTGTTCAATGCCTTCGAGTGTCGTCGGCGAAGAAGGTGGCGGTCCCGGACAAGTCGATCCCTAACGGAACCAAGTGGTCTTAGCGATCCGAATTTTCTATCGCTTGAGCATTGCCTTCTCGATTTCGTCTGGCGTTGGTTCTGTCCCGCTTCGCGACTTCGACATGAACTTCATCACTCGATCATGAAGTTTACCTTGGTCGATATTGGCTAGCTGCTCTCCCATCATTGCCAGAGTTTCGGACTGGGCGATCGTAGCAGCGAGGGTAGCGTTGATGTAGCTGTTCAGCGAAACACCTTGCTCGCTCGCAAGTTGCTGTGCTTTTGCTTTGAGATCATCTCGCATTCTCAGTGAAAGAGTCGCCATTAGAAAGTCTCCAAGTCAAAACGGGTTGTGAAATCGAGCGGCGTCATCACATCCCACCCCAATTTCGCGAGATCACGATGCGCGTAGTCG
>CAXBHV010000524.1:0-5584 GCA_963974855.1 uncultured Rhodopirellula sp.
CGACATCGCGTCCCAAGGTTGTTCCAGAGCGACAAAGTTGCTGCCGCGCACGCCGGTGGCATTGTTTGCCGTGACCGAGGGGCTTCCCTCGATAACATTGTCCGCGAAATACCAACTGCCCTTATCGTTGTCGCCGCGGGCGGATGGTTCGGCGAGCACATCTAGCTTTCCAGGATCAGTCGCCGGACCAGGTTTGTAGTAATTCGCCACCATGTTGATGTTGCTGAAGGTCAGTTTGTCATTCCCTGGCTGGACCGCCTCGCCCCCATAGCAACTCGCATACCCCCAATTGTAAAGCACGTTATTTCGATAGTCGGTGTTGCCGCAACCCGAGGCGAAACGAGGATTCCGGCTGGAGTGATGCGCGATCAGGTTGTGATGGTAGCTGCTGTGGTTCGACCCCCAGATACCGCCAAATCCATGCGACTGTTTGACGTTATTTGAATTGAACATGCTCTCGGTGATCATGCACCACTGGACCGTAATATTTTCGCAGTGGTAAATCGACATCGTCTCATCGACACTCCAACTGGCCGAGACATGATCGAGAATCAGGTTTTTGACATACCTTGCCGAAATCGCATCGGCATCTTTTTCTGACACATCACCGAATCGAACTCGGATATACCGAATGATCACCTCATCGGCACTGATCATCAGAGGGTAGCCCTTCAAGCAGATACCGTCTCCAGGCGCGGTTTGTCCAGCGATGGTAATATTCGGATTTTTGATCCGCATGTCACTCTTTAGGTCGATCGTTCCGGAGACTCCGAACACAACCGTTCGTGGCCCTTTTGCCTCAACCGCAGCACGCAGGCTGCCCTCGCCAGCATCGTTGAGATTGGTGACTTCAAAGACCTTGCCGCCGCGACCACCTACGGTGTATTTGCCGTAGCCCTCGGCGGTCGGAAATGCCAGCGGACCAGCAGCGAGACTGTAGGCGGGGCAGAGAAGCAAACCGATCAAGACAACGGTTTTACAGAAAACTTGGTGCATGACTCATTCTTTGTTGGAGGGCTTAGGGAACTAAGGTAAAGGAATTTTGGCTAAGAAATGAGTGGTTATGTACTGTCGTAGCTACGCTCGCCATAGCGTGGCCTTCCGCCGTCTGGCGACGGCAGCTACTTCGAAACGATCTATTTTTCGCTCATTCCAATGAAACAGTTGCGTAACTCAACGTTAGTCGACTTTGGTGGTTACTGGATATTGAAAACCACTCGCTGGTACCTGGTCAATTTCGGCATGCCGTTGTCGGTGACCTCACAGATGACATGTATGGTTTCGCCTTTGCCGACATCGCCAGGCACAATGAATGAGGCGTCCTGTTTCCCGGCATCCTGGATTTCGATGGTTCCGTCGTACGTCCCAGGTTCCTGGTACTGCCACCAACGGTATTTCAGGTCATCTCCGTCTGGGTCTGTCGTCCCGCTCGCGCTCAGTTTCACTGAGGCCCCCGATCGGACTTTTCTGTCCAACGCATTGGCGAGTGTGACCACTGGTGGATGGTTGGCGTCAACATATGAACTGACGCACCAGTCGGCACGTGAGGCAAAATCGTTTTGCATCGCCTCTGTCCAGCGCCAAATCGGCTTGAGGTATTCTGTCAGTTCCTTATCGTTCGAGATCTCTGCTTTAAGGCGTGTACGTCCCCAAGCTGTATTGGTGAACCATCTGCCTTCAGGATATTTGTAAGCAGGGTCGGCAACGGGATCGAGCCAGGTGTTGTCGCGGACTTTGACATAGCGGCCGCCCCAGCCGCCCCAGTCGGGCGACTCCATGCTCCGCAGACCCGTGGGTATCGTATGCAGGAACGCTGGCGAGTCTCCTTCGCTACGAAAGTCACCGTCATCGAAACCCTTTTCTCCTTTCACATGAGCTTTATAGAGCGCACACAGTGGGCCGCGGTTCTCAAGAATATTCGGCTTCATCCACGACGCAGCCCAATAGGCCTGCGCGTCCGCCGGTAGATACTTTTTCCAGTGATAGAAGAGCGCAATGAATTGATCGGAAATGATCGTCGGTATGTTGTACTTGCCCCAATGAGGTCGGATGTAATTCTGGAAAGTAGAATCCTGTTCCCAGATAAAAAAGAAGCGAAGCTTTTTGGACACCGAAGCCATCTTGTCGGGATGATCTTCTTCGATGGTTTTCAGGGCACGGGCAATGGTGTTCGTACCGCCCCACGCCTGAATCCAGATCGGACGGTCATCTGCTTCGTTTAGCATTACGTTGGCGATCAATTGTGAACCGGGTGTGATTTCATCCATCTCGTCCTCAGCTTTCACATTGCCAAGAAGCATTCGCTCCTGAAGGTATTCCGGCGAGGGAAAACGGCTGTCATGCTTAATAAGGTTGGGATGGACGGCTGCGTACGCTTTCAGATAAGGCTCTGCCCAATCATCACCGGCCCAATTGTGTCCATGGCTATGGTATTGAGAACTCGAGGTGACGATCGCCTCCACATCCCATTCATTCGTATAGAGCAGAAACCGCACCAGGGAACATTCGTCGTCAATCTCTCCGTCACTGGTGACGATGACACGAGTTTTGGGAGATGCAGACTCCGTCGACAGAGCGGGCGCACCATAGACTAAAAACGAGGCGAAGCATACGAGCAGGCGATACAGAACTGACATTGACTGGTAGCTATTCATAAAGGTGATTGGGGAGGCGTGTGGCGAGCAAGCTGCACGGGAGGCTGGCATTATCAGTCCGCAACAGAATGTGACGAAGTTCTGGAAATGATCTCGCGAATTGACGCACGTTCGCTAGGGAGATAAGCAATTAGACTCATGTGGATTCAGCGTTTCTCTCTCTCTATTCTGGTTCAAACTGAGCGTATTCTTACAGTGCATCCCGTTCACGTCGCGAGAGCCAGTGGACCGCGGGATACTTCGTTATGTTCAGCAGCGATGTATCGCCGACCGCTACTTAGGATCGAGCGGAAAAGAAATGTCGCGTTTCAGTAGGCCCGGTTCCAACCGTTTGCCAACGCGTCTATCTCGGACAGACTTACAGCGGTCCATGCGATCGGAAAAGTCACTCAGGAAATCCTCACGCCACCGGTTCACACTTTTGGCTCCCAGATGTACGCCCTCGGCTGCTGCCGGATCGGGATCGTCGATCCACCAGTTGGGATGTTTTATAGATCGGTTGCTTGTCCGCGATCTCGGCGGCAGCGCGGCGTCAAATTTACCGGATTGTCCGTCGAGTTCTTTGAAATCACTCTTGATCACATACGACCAGACCTTGGCGTCACGTGGCGAGAAACGAAAACGCAGCACATCGCCTTCATTCACGCCGGTCGATGCTGGCACGCCGCCATCAAAAATCATCGTGGCGTCGTTCTGTGCCGTAAAACCTTCAGGCTTGGGCAGTGCGAACTCGGTCACTCCGAATACCTCCGATTTGTCCGCCGCAGTGGTCAAACGGTCAAAAATGGTTTTGCGTCCATCCCAAATGCGAACGAATTTGCCACCCCAACTTGGTTTTTCAGGGGCCTCGGAATCTCCTCGCAGCAAACGAGCTACCGACGGGGTATCTCCCATCTTGATCGTGCCGTGGAGTTGAGAATTAAAGTAGTCACCAAGTGCCCCATGACCGGCGATGTGCTTGGCTACAAATTGTTTATTGCCCCATTCGCCATTTTGGTTGCCACCGACGAACCAGCCACGATAAGTCGCGTTGGCTTCGATCATCCAGAGCGTCTTGTGGTTCTGCTCGATGTAATTGTAGGCATCCACGCTCCATTTCTTGTTTGGGCCGCCAATCCAATAAACTCGAAGCTTTGGCAAGATCTCTGGGGCGTCGTGCAGTGCCTGGGCAAGATCCTCGATACCGCCCCAGACAAGCACATGCAGCGGACGTGGATCATCGCGTCTCGCACATTGGACGATCCACTGCGAGCCCTCGGTCGAATTGCCGATACCGGACGCTCCTGGCGCATTGGTTTCACCCTGCTTGGTGATCGTACGCAGCGTGTCGGCGGTCGGATACTTGTCAGAAAACGTATTCAGGTTTGGGTAGTCGTGTTCATAGCGATCGATGACCTCGAGAATGTCTGATTTTCGGCCTGAGCCAAATGGTGACGAGACTAACCCCTCGAGATCAAAATTGTCCGCATAGACGAGCAGATGGACCATGGATTGAAAGTCGTCCGGATCTGTCCCTCCGATGTCAGTGGACACGACGACGCGGTGCCGATGTCCGGCGATCGCCCCGTCATCCGCCATCGCCGTCGAACCGCATGAAACCAGCAAGTAGCTCAACGCTACCGTGGCGAGAACCTGCCGCAGACGCGGTCCTGTGACAATGGAGAAAACCGTTTTCATATCTTTAAATCGTTGTCTTCACGAAGCCAAAACAGCCATCTTACAGCGTGAATCATAGTATCGAACCGAGCAATAGTGTTGGTCTACCTGGATTCTGACGCAAAATGTGCGTATCCTGAGGTTCCTCTATAGGCAATTTGTGAGACGGCTGAATCGATGAAACACTTCAATCCCGATCGACCACGATTTGCGTCCTACGGTTTCACTTGCGAAAAGTGGACGCCGCAAGCGATGTCGCGGGCGGATCAGCACGACGAGATCGAACTGAATTATCTTTGCGAAGGATCACTCACTTACCTGATGGGCGGTCGACGTGTCGTCGTGCCTGCGCAGCGTCTCGCGGTTTTCTGGGCAACAGTCCCGCATCAAATTGTGGAATACGAAGGAGACTCGCCGTATTACGTCGCCACGATCCCCTTCGCCTGGTTTCTGACGTGGGGAATTCCTGACAGCCTCCGCACACGAGTCCTGCAATGGGAGATCGTGGTGGACTCGGCGAAATGCGAGCCAGCACGTGAGCGATGGATGTTTGAGCAATGGGTCGATGACATCGTCGACGACGCCTTGGCGCCGGCGGCTGCACTTGAAATTCAAGCTCGATTGCTACGCATGGCCAGGTACTTGAGCCAAGCGTCATTAACACCCTCGCGGTGTTTGTCGGTGCAACTCGAATCTCAAGGCAAGGCTGACCAGATGGCTTGTCATATTTCCGAATGTTACCAAGACAGATTAACAGTTCCACAGATTGCTAGTGATGTGGATCTTCATCCCGATTATGCGGCTACGCTCTTCAAAAAGACGTTTAACACAACCATCGTCAATTTCATCACACGTCATCGTGTTGCTCACGCCCAGCGGCTATTGCTGACGACTGACGATCAAATTATCAAGATCGCGACAGACTCGGGTTTTGAATCACTGTCCCGTTTCAACAGAGCATTCAAACAACTAACCGGCTTAACCCCACGTGATTACCGAACCGCTCGACTCTAATCATTGTCGTGGTTATCAACCTATATCGACCCAACAAAACGTCCTCGGACAATTCGTAGCCATCACCACATGGCACTACCTTGGTGACGATAGCCCCATGCTTATCTACTTTGGTAGCGGCACGGCGCTACAAGCTTTGGTATTGCCGTGATTATCATTGCGCAATTTGCCTGCCACCTCTCCACCAACTTCGAGGTTGTGCAGGTTTTAAGTTGAGTGGTAGCAACCACTTGCTTCACCCTCCCAACGAAGTAGGGAGG
>CAXBHV010000525.1:0-5581 GCA_963974855.1 uncultured Rhodopirellula sp.
CACAAATGTGTGGTAAAGACCGCTGGTTAGGAACAAGCGAAACATTGGAGTGTGACATTTGCCGCGTCTCGGACGAGAAACTGTGGCAGTTCCGCGTGGATGCCACTCATATGTTGGTCGACTACGCCCGCAAGCGATTGTCGCGTCAGTTAGCGGCAGCGGGATCGTCGCCCGAAGAAGTCGAAGCAGCCAAGCATCTTTTCGATCCCAACCTATTGACGCTTGGATTTGCCCGCCGCTTTGCCACCTACAAACGACCGAATTTGTTGCTGCATGATCCGGATCGGCTACTGCGTTTGTTATCGGATCCCGAGCGACCGGTGCAGCTAGTGCTCGCGGGCAAGGCGCATCCTGCGGACAAAGCCGGACAGGACTTGATTCGTCAATGGATCGAATTCATCCGACACCCCATCGCACGACAACACGTGATCTTTATTAGCGACTATGACATGTTACTGGCCGAACAATTGGTGCAAGGCGCCGACGTTTGGGTCAACACGCCTCGGCGGCCGTGGGAGGCAAGTGGAACCAGCGGAATGAAGGTATTGGTCAATGGTGGCATCAATCTGTCGGAGCTGGATGGTTGGTGGGCCGAGGCCTACACGTCTGAAGTCGGCTGGGCGATTGGCGACGGCAATGAACATGGTGACGATCCGCATTGGGATGCAGTCGAAGCCGAGCAGCTCTACAGCGTGCTGGAAAACGAGGTGGTCCCCGAATTCTACAATCGAAACGAACAAGGCATCCCGACTCAGTGGATGGAACGCATGCGAGCCAGCATGTCGCAATTGACGCCCCAATTCTCAGCCGTTCGCACGGTGCGTGAGTATACCCAGCAGCACTATTTTCCTGCTGCCACCGCGTACCGCGAACGCGTTGCGTACAACGGCGTGTGTGGAACCAGCATCGTCAACTGGGAACATTCACTACGAGAGAAATGGGCGTCGCTGAAGTTTGGCGAGGTGAGAGTGAAATCGAGTGAAAACGAACACGCCGTCGAAGTCGATATCTACCTCGACGGACTCGATCCAAGTTTCGTGCGAGTCGAGTGGTATGCCGACCCGATCAACGGCGCAGCAGCAGTTCGGCAGAAAATGTCGCGAGTCGAGAGGCAAGAGGGCGACGCAGCGAACTGGGCAACGTATCACACCAGTGTTCCTGCAACTCGCCCTGCCGCCGATTTCACGCCACGGATCGTGCCGAAACACGCCAGCGTCGCAGTGCCACTGGAGCTGGATCTGATCCGCTGGCAACGATGATTCAAAACGAACAATAAAGCAACCGTAGCGAAACTCGCCAAGAGTTTCGGTGATACACAATCGTGATTGCACGGACGGCTCTGGTTTGGTGCTATTCCCTTGCTAAGCAGGCAGGCAGGAATCATTAGGTGAAAATCTGATAGCCGATCGGGTTGTAGCCTGGGCCGTTAAACCGTTGGAATTGACGTCGGATATTGGAGGAGAGTTTTTCTTCCGCCCTATACTGCAGTTACCTCTCCACCGACGATGTCGGGGGAGAGGTCGAGTATGCCCTTAAGGCGTTGCTCGGGTGAGGGGGCGACCGCGCTATCGGCGAGCAATTCCGGTGCAAACGGCGTTATCGTCGCCATTGGCTTGCTCGGTCAGCCCCCTCACCCGAACGTCGCTGAAGGCTCCGTTCGACCTCTCCCCCAACGAAGTTGGTGGAGAGGTGGCAAAAAAATGCGCGACCAAAAATCACATCAAGCCCAAAGATTTAGCAGTCCATCGGCAGTCCCGATTGAACGCCGGAACCGTGGCTAGCGCCAAAACGGCTAACCGACTGAAAGACTCCTGCCTAACGGCTTAGTTTCTTCGTGATTGATCGTTTGAAGCGAATTGCTTTTCGACAGCTTGATCGAACAGGCTCAGTCAAGTGACTACGCCTCGCTGGCGATCAACTCGTTTTGAAACTCGGTCCAGAACGCTTTGCCTTTGGCGTATTGGATCGGATCGATGCGGGATTTGAATGCGTCGAGGTACGAAAGGTAGCTGTCGGCATAGTCGACATACGAGTAGTCTGCGTCGGCCATTGGATTGACGAATCGGGGGTCGCCCGGTTCGATCTGATAGGCGAAGGCTCCGGCGTCATCGAGATGAATGTTTGCCAAGAGCGTTGGCATCTTCATCTGCAGTTCGTAGATGCTGCGTTCGCTCCAGTCCATGCTTGCGGTGGCAGTTTCGAAAGCTTTTGCGACCGGCTTCGGTGTGGTGCTGTCGGGAAATCGCAGTCCCCAGGCGGCACCCGACTGCGTGAGTCCATCGCGATTCATGTCAATCTGAGCTGCGGGAGGAACCAACAGATTGATCGCCCCTTCTTCACTTAGCGAATCGACTTGGATGGGGTCGGCCAGATGATGGATGTTCTGGACCACCGCCAGCTCGTCTTTGGACAGCGACGACAAGAATACTTTCGGGGCGGCATAACCGCCGCTCTTGTAGGCGTGCTGAACCAGTTCGCCGTACTGTTTGCCTAATTCGCGTGGTTTCTCAGTCGTGCGGTAGCGGCCTTGCAACTCGAGCTGAAACCATCCGTCCCACGACTCCTGGATCTGCGTCTCGATGGGGGCCTCGGACTCGATTGCTTCCGCCGAAGCGTAGCCCGCATGCCCGGCACTCGCCAATACATCGCTGAACACATTTTGCAGACCGTGTTCCGCGTCCAAGCGTCTCTGATGCATCGTGGGATAGACAGAGTTGGTGTCCGTGATTTCCATCGGTGCAGATCCGAAAAAAGGCGACGGCAAATAGCGTCTAAGATCGGAATGCCGATACCCCGCACATGAGTAAAACTCATGAAACGTGTCGGGAAAAATTGAGTCGCGTAGGCATGACCGCTGAGAGCGTTAGGTAGCGGAACTCGCGCGAGAGTTTCGGTCATCCCTGAATACGAAAGTCTTGACGACTTCCGCTACAACAAAATGCCTCACTAATTAAATCGACGTCCCAAGGGATTCTCAGACTCATCGCTGGTGATCGTGGGGCTCAAGGCAGGTGGGTGTCGAGGCCTTGCATCTGATAGCGAAAATCGAATTGCAAATCGGGATGCAGTTTCTCCATCGCCTTTTCGATCTTCTTCAGCTGGGTGGCATACATGTTCGCACTCACTTTGCAGCTACGGAAACGAATTTTTCGCTCGACGAATTGGCGACAGAAGTGGATGCGGATCCGAAGTTCGGTTTCTTTATTGCCCGAGTAACGAATGTATTTGTCCATCCAACGCACGATCTTTCGCATCGTCTTTTTATGGATGGTATGCGCAGCAGGGAGTTGTTCATCAATTTCGTCGCAGACAGCATCCGCATACCCCTGTTCGTCATCCGCATGCATCAACAGATACGTCAACAATTCTTTGTTGTCGACTTTGTATTTTGCCAAGCGAACACAGGCATCGAGCAGTTCGTCGCGGTCGAGGTTCGCGAGCGATTTTTTCAGCTCATGGATCGATGCCGCCTTCATAGTCTGGTTGGTCGTTTCGAGGGGTAATCCGTAGCGAAAGTCGATAAGACTTTCGGCGGTCTGGGGTGGTGGTCGAAACTCTGCGCGAGTTTCGCTACGGAAATGAAAGGACTGGACGAAACTCTTGACGAGTTCCGCTACGAAAAGGAGGTTGCTGGACGAAACTGTGAGCCGTGGGACGTAAGGCACCGGGTAATGCGTTGAACCCGGCCGCTCACACGCGAGCGGCTCACCAAGTCAACAAGCCGTTGACGAGTTCCGTTACGGGAGCCTGGCAGCATCATATTCGGATTCTTTGATCCACGTCAGGTCCGACCAATAGCCGGTGTCGTTTGCCTGGGCCTTGCCCTCGGTGGTGCGGCCGTTGATGACGATTTTGGTAAGCTTTTGCTCAAGCGAGCTGGCGATCTCGGGATGCAAGGCAATCACGTTAGACGCTTCGGCAGGGTCTTTGGCAAGATCGTACAGTTCGTATTTGGATTTGCGATGCGGCAGTATCAATTTCCATGTTCCCTCGGTGACCGAGAAACGTCCGTCAATGCTGTGGTTGATCAGCGGCAAACGATCGTGCTGCGCCGCCGAATCGACCAACACCGAAGCAAAACTTTGGCTATCCTCGCCAGCGTTTTCGGGAATCTTGGCGCCAAGAATTTCGGCCAACGTGGCCATCAAGTCGAGCTGTCCCACAAGTGCATCACAGCGGCGACCGGGTTGGGCAATGCCGCTTGGCCAACGAACGAAAAAGGGGACGCGGTGGCCGCCTTCGTAGATATCTCGTTTGCCGCCTCGGTAGAGCGAGCTACTGTCGTGATCAAAGTCTTCGATCCGTTTCTTCCATGATGTTTCCGGTCCATTGTCGCTGCTGTATACGATCATGGTGTTTTGATCGAGACCGGATTGCTCGAGGAAGCTCAGGATACGACCGACATGGTGGTCCGTTTCGATCACGAATTCGCCATAGCCGCCGGCATCTCCTTGTCCGTGAAATTCAGGTAGCGGACACACGGGGTAGTGGGGCGAGGTGTAGGGCAGATAAACGAAGAACGGTTTGCCAGATTTGGCATCACTCGCTTTGCCCTCGATCCATTCAATCGCTTTGTCCGTGAACCGAGTCAAACATTGGTTGTCGATGAAATCGGGTGCCACCTCCATACCCCTGGTTCCAACCACCTTGGCAGTTTCCTCTGGCGAATCTTGGTAGGGCGGCATGATGCGATAGTCGACGTGCCGTTTGTTGGGTTTCTTGGCCGTGAACATCGTCGGCGGCACCTTGGCATGCCGCCCTTCGAACCAAGCCAAGACACCATAGTTCAGTGACGCGGGAACGCCGTAGAAATAGTCGAACCCCTTATCTAGCGGCATATCGCGAACCGGTTGCGTCCAGTCGCGATTGCGATAGTTCTCTCCGGGAAAATCCATACCCAGATGCCACTTGCCCACCATGGCGGTGTGATAGCCGTTGTCTCGGAACAGCGAGGCAAGCGTCATGCGAGAATCGTCAATCAAACACTTGCCTTCGGCGCCCATCACGCTCTTCTTCAATGTCGTACGCCACGAATAGCGGCCCGTTAACAGTCCATATCGCGACGGCGTACAAACGGAGTCCGAGCTGTGCCCATTGGTGAATGCGATTCCTTCGGCAGCAAGTCGGTCGATATTGGGCGTTTGGAACTTGGCGTCCGGATTCAGGCAACTGGCGTCTCCGAATCCTTGGTCATCCGTGTAGATCACAATCACATTGGGCTTTTCGGCAGCAGACAACAGCGATTGTGGAACCATCAAAACGAGGAATAGCAACAATACTGGTGGCTTCATGGCGTCGAACTACTTTGTAAGGTGGAAATCGATCGAATCGGCTGCGGGGGCAATCGTGACGAATGTCCGCGACGTATTGACTAGCGTAACACGTTTTCTCGTTCAGAATCGAGGTGACGGGGTGTGAAAAGGTTGATGTCCGCGATTCGATGGTGGACAATGCAACTCGCGATCACCCGTGTTCTAACTAAGAATAATCTATTCTCACATCGAACCGTTGACTTAACCCGCTGCGAAGCCATTTTATGACCGATTCCGAAGAACCCTCGAATCCCGAAGCCGTACCCACC
>CAXBHV010000526.1:0-5579 GCA_963974855.1 uncultured Rhodopirellula sp.
GTCAACGATCAACTCGACGCGGCGGTGCTTCGCTCGCTTGCCCAGCAAGGTGTACGCGTTGTTGCCTTGCGATGTGCCGGCTTCAACAACGTCGACCTCCCGACCGCTCGCGAAGTGGGCATCAAAGTGGTTCGCGTCCCCGCCTACTCGCCGCACGCGGTGGCCGAGCATACGGTCGGTTTGATCCTGACGCTAAACCGGAAAATCCATCGTGCTTATGCTCGGGTCCGCGACGGCAACTTTTATCTCGGTGGGCTACTAGGCTTTGATCTCTGCGGTCGCACGGCGGGAGTAATCGGGACAGGGCAAATCGGCACCGTGTTTGCAAAGATCATGTCGGGTTTTGGTTGCCGGCTATTGGGTTACGACGAGTACCCCAATGCGAAATGCCGTGAACTTGGCATGGAGTATTGCGATCTGCCCAAACTATTCGCCGAGTCAGATATCATTTCGCTGCACTGCCCGCTGACGCCGCAGACGCATCATTTGATCAATGCCCAGTCAATTTCAAATATGAAAGATGGCGTGATGATCATCAACACCAGCCGCGGTGCCGTGATTGACACGCAAGCAGTCGTGGAGGGATTGAAAAGCGGAAAGATCGGCCATCTCGGCCTTGATGTCTATGAGGAAGAAGCCGATTTCTTCTTCGAAGATTTGTCCAATGAAGTCATCCCCGATGACACTCTGTCTCGTTTGCTGACTTTCCCGAACGTCATCATCACCGGTCATCAAGCCTTCTTTACGCGAGAAGCATTGCAGTGCATTGCCGAGACGACGCTGCAAAACATCGCCGACATCGAACGTGTCGGCAGCAGCAAAAATGAAGTCGCCGGAGACCATTCACAACCCTAGCGACGGGAACGATCGACGATATCCAAGACGGTTGGCGGCATGTTGATTTATTGAGCCGCGACGCGTCAGCGGCCGGGTCCCACGCGCTACCCGGTGCCTTACGGCCCACGGCTCACCGTTGCGATTTGCGTTTAGATTAAATCAACAAGCCGTGAGTTACTTTTGCCAGAACTTGACCATTGAAATTAAGGAGCTGCCATTGGTGGCTGGCACCTTGGGGGCGACCCATTACAATTCGGTGAAAGGCAGCTTGCGTGGATCGATCTGTGTTCGAATCCGCTGAACGGCTTGTTGATTTAGTGAGCCGCTCGCGCGTCAGCGGCCGGGTCCCACGCACTACCCGGTGCCTTACGGCCCACGGCTCACCGTTGCGATTTGCATTTGGATTAAATTAACAAGCCGTCAAGAATTTCGGCTGCGATAGCGGGTTGCACGAAAGTCTTGACGACGTCCGCTACCGGTTCTCGGATCGATGCGTTAATGACGCGTTTTTAGTTGGATCTAATTTATGAATGCTTCGTAGGAAATTTTGACTCTATTTTATTGCACAAACATTTAGGAGTGTTTCATTATGTCAAAGATGTTACGTCGATCGTTTTTGAAGAAGTCTGCGGTTGCGGGAATGTTTATGGGGATTTCCGCAAAAAGCTACAATGCGACGTTTGGTGCTGAGGCACCGAGTGAGCGGGTGCGAGTTGGCATGATTGGTGTTGGCAATCAAGGTGGTCCGCGAAATAACATGAACTATTTCATGAACAACATCGAGGCAATGTGTGACCTGGATACAAACTTTCTCACCGAAGCAGCAGCGTATCTTGACAAGCAAGCGGGGCGGTCTGCGGTGATGACTGACGATTACCGTCGGCTGCTGGATTCGAAAGAACTCGATGCAGTCGTCGTGACGGTGCCGGATCAATGGCATGCGTTGATGACGATCGAGGCCTGTCAAGCAGGAAAAGACGTTTACTGCGAGAAACCCCTGACTTTGGTGATCGGCGAAGGCCGTCCGATGATCCAAGCCGCTCGCAAACACAAGCGGGTTGTGCAGACCGGATCGATGCAGCGTAGTGGACTTGAATTCGAATTGGTTACGAATCTGGTGCAATCAGGGGCGATTGGCAAAGTGAAGGAAGTCAACGTCACCCTGCCGGGACCCAATTGGATCGATCATGCGAAATCGTCGGTACCCGATAGTGCTCCGCCGAGTAGCTTTGATTTCGACCGTTGGCTGGGCCCTGCTCCGGCACGTCCCTACAACAAGAATCGCGTTCATTATTTGTTCCGATTTTATTGGGATTACAGCGGTGGCCAGCAAACGAATTTTGGGGCACATCATCTTGATATTGCCCAGTGGGGACTGGGGATGGATGACAGTGGTCCGATCAGTGTGGAAGGAACCGCGGTTTATAATCCGAATGGTTGGTACGAGACTCCGGATCAAACCGTCATGAAGTACCAGTACGCCAACGGAGTGACGATGAATTGTCGACAGACTCCTGGTACCCCAAGCAATAAGCAAGGAACGGAGTTTATCGGCGAAAAGGGAAGTGTGTTTGTTTGGCGCGGCGGGTTGGTAGCGAGTTCTGCTGAGATTTTGAAGTCGGTCGAAGTTCCCAAGCCTCTGGTTCATAACGGCAGCGTTATCACACTTCCAGACGCTGAAAAGAGGTACGCGAATATCGCGCATGTTCAGAATTTCATTGACTGCGTCAAGTCACGCGAGACGCCGGCTGCTGATATCAGCATCGGGCATCGTAGCGCCACCGTTTGCCATCTCGGAAACATCGCCGTGCGATCGGGGAAGAAGATCAATTGGGATCCACAAACCGAAACCATTGTCGGTGACGCGGACGGGGCAAAGTGGCTCACAAAAGAATATCGAGAGCCGTACAGCCTTTCGTAGCGTTAGCTTGTGCGGAATATTTTCAGTTAGCAACCAACTTTTAGGCCTCCACATCTCGGAACGTTGCGGAGGCGGTAATTCGCTTTCAAAAGAACATCATGGTGCAAAGAGAACAAGTGGGACTTCGACGTCGAGAATTCATCACTGGATCGTTGCTAACGGGGCTGGCTGCCGTTGCCGCTGGCCCGCTAGCCCGTGCGGCGGATGCAGCAAAAAATGAATACCGAATTTGCGTGTTTGAAAAGTATCTCCAGGAACTGTCCTACGACGAGCTTGCTGATGTGATTGTAGAACTCGGCTTTGTCGGAATCGAGGCAACGGTTCGCAATAAAGGTCACGTTCTGCCCGAACGTGTTGAAGAAGATCTGCCCAAGCTGGTGGAGGCGCTGAAGAAACGCGATTTGGAAGTGACCACGATGGCGACGGACGTGTTGAATCCGTCTGATCCGTTGAGTGAAAAAGTATTACGTACTGCCAAGTCATTGGGGATCAACTCCTACCGAATGGGTTTTTACCAATATGATCTCAACAAACGAATCCTTCCTCAGTTGGAAGAGATCCGGCCGCAGGTGCGCGAGCTCGCGGCATTTAATCGTGAATTAGGGGTGACGGCGTATTATCAAAACCATTCGGATGCAAAGTATGTCGGCGCCACGTTGTGGGACATGTTTGGTTTACTCAAGGGCATTCCCAAGGACCAAGTCGGACTGGCGTTCGATATCCGCCATGCCACTGTGGAAGCCGGTCTATCCTGGCCCGTGATTTACGATGTCGTCAAGCCGCATGTCGGCGCCTTGTTTGTCAAGGATTTCCAATGGAATGGCCGCAAGGCCGAGCATGTGCCATTGGGAACGGGACGTGTTGATCCAAAATTCTTCGACATCGTCAAAGCGGATGTATTCGACGGGCCCATTTCGTTGCATGTGGAGTATCTCGACAAAGAGGGCACGCAGGCTAACATCGAGGCACTGCGACGTGACCTCAAGGTGTTGCGAAATTGGCTCAGCTAAAGTTCGCGTTCAGTGCATGTAACCTCCATCCCAGCAATTGCTTCACGGAACTATCACCCATGCTAACAAGTGTCGCCTTTCGCTCCGCGAAAGCTGCGTTATTGCGTTCTTTCGCGAAACGAAAGACGTCAATCGAATTCCGTACGCCTTTATCCCGAACTTTGATGTGCGTACTTTTTATTCTCTTGGTGGGCGATGTTTCCGCCGTCGAGATTCGCATCACTCCTGATTCCGATTTAAAAACCTTACTCAAACAGGTCAAACCTGGGGATGCAATTGTGCTAGCCAACGGCACTTGGACGGATCCAGAACTAAAGTTTGAATCACTCTCGGGTACGGCGGAGCAGCCGATTCAGATCAGGGCTGAGTCAGCGGGCCAAGTGGTGCTCACAGGTGCAATTGAATTTCGCGTGTCCGGAACTCACGTGACGGTGTCCGGGTTATCGATTCTTAATCCCAGCGGCAGCAGTGACGTCTTTGAATTTCGCACGAAAAGTTCGGTCCAAGCCCATGATTGTCGAATCACCGATTGTTCGTTCGAGCAGACGGAACCCGGCAGCGACAAGGAATCGCGCTGGATGAACATTTACGGGACCAGCAACCGGGTCGATCACTGCTACTTTGCTGGGAAAACGAACGCTGGCACAACGCTGGTTGTGTGGGTTGCAGAAACCCCCGGATCGCACCGTATCGATCACAACTATTTCGGTCCACGGCCCGAGCTCGGCAAAAACGGCGGTGAGACGATTCGGATCGGGACAAGCGATGTTTCCGAATTTGAAAACAAGACGATCGTGGAGGAGAACTACTTCGATCGCTGCAACGGCGAGGCGGAAATTGTTTCCAACAAGTCCTGTGAAAATATCTATCGGCATAACCTTTTCGAGAGGTGCGAGGGCGCGTTGACGCTGCGTCATGGACATCGATGCGTCGTCGATGGCAATATCTTTCTAGGTCACGAAGAAAAACGTACAGGGGGCGTACGGATCATTGGCAGCGATCATCGTGTAACCAATAACTATTTCGAAGGCTTACGCGGCGACGCCGAGCGTGCTGCGATCTGCTTGATGAACGGAATCCCCAACGGTCCGTTGAACGGCTATGCCCCTGTTCGCAATGCTCTGATCGCTCACAACACCGTCATCGATTGCAAGGTTTCGATGGAAATTGGCGTCAGTCCTAGCAAAAATGTCACGGTCGTTCCCTCGGATTGTCGCGTTAGCCACAACGCGTTTGTTCCTGGAAAATGGGAACTCTTCCGCGTTCAAAACGAGCCAAGCCGATTCAGCTGGGTCGGCAACAAATATCAATCGGGCACGACTCGTGGCGCGGCTCTGGTAGAGTTGGAACGCGTGGATATCAAGCTGGCGCGAGGAGAGGATGGGATTCTCCGGCCCTCGGACTCGAAATCTTTGCACAGTAATCAACCGTGTGATGTCAAGATTGACATCGATGGGGAAATTCGCAATTCAGATCTCGCAGGTTGTGATGATCCGAGCACGCCTGTCACAATCCGTGATCTTGCGAAATCGACAGGACCAAGCTGGCGGCGACCAGTTAAACTGTAAACGTCGCATCGCTGAAAAGACCGACGCATCAAGATGCTACGCCCGCATTCGTTCGTGGCCAACTGCCAATGCTATTTTCTTTGAAACCAAGCGGGTGGCGGTTGTAGCGGTGCGGTGCAAGCTTGGGCCGATAAAAATCTGGGTTAGAAGCTGGATATTAAGGGGGAGTTGTTCTTCCGTCCTCTACTGCAGTTACCTCTCCACCGACGAAGAGGTCGTGCAGGTTTTTATTTCGTTGTGAAT
>CAXBHV010000527.1:0-5577 GCA_963974855.1 uncultured Rhodopirellula sp.
GATCAAGCGATCCTTGGCAGCAATCTTGGCTTTGACTTTGCCCGCCGTCCAGTGTTCTTCGAGCCCCGTCACGCTTAACCAATCCGCTTTGGCATAGCGGGTGGTGTACGTAACAAATTCGATCTCGCCACGTGGCTGCGGCACCGGCTGCGACGCGATGGCCGCTAATTGACGATCAATTTCCACGATCGAAACATCGTTAACTTTGTGAGCCATCTTGGCCCCGATCACATACGGAAATTCAAAACCGGCCTGCTTCGCCGCAGCGACGACACGATCAGCCGCCTGCCGCTGCTTGTCCACTTCACCGCTATAGGCCACCGGATGCGTGTTCTGTAGGTTTGTGACCCACGGCAGCACATCGTACCAACGCAGCAGTTTTTGCCGAACCGCATCGATCTCGAACGGCGGGTTCGTCTGCCAACCTTGATAGACAATCGAATCCACAAATCCGGCTCCTGGATTGGCTGCAAACCACTGCAACGGATCATGGACAGCCAAGTGCCAACACCCGGCACCGCCCATCGAAAACCCTCGAATCGCAATATGATCGCGGTCAATCGGCAAGATTCGCTCGCTATGACGGATCGCCTCGTAGACGTCGGTTTCACCAGCGAACTTGAAGGCGTTGCAGTGACGCCCAAACGGATGCAGCACAATCGTGTCCGCGGGCGCGTAGGTGCCCACCTTGCTCATCCGCTCGATCAGAAACGGAATCTCCGTTTTGGTATCGCCACGCCCGTGTAGCCACACATCCAAACGGTGCGGCTTTGTCGCCCCCAGTTGGAACCCCGCCGGAATCACCAAACCGTACGGCTGGACCGAGTCGTCGATATCGGAAACAAATCCGCCGACCACCATTTGAGGCTTGTCGCTACTGCGAACGGAGACACCCAACAGTGCCAAACCACGGGTTCCGGACTTCGCTGCCGCGAGCCGCCGCTCTGCTTCGTCGAGTAACTTGGCGGCGTCCTTTGTCTCGGACACTTTGTAAAAACGATCTTGCGTAATCGCCAACCGAACCGCTCGGGTCAGTACGCGAATGTCGGGCTGCCAACTCGCTGAGTCCTTCGAGGCCTCGGCCAACGTTTCAAGTTGCTTGTCTAATTGCTCAACGCGAGTGGCCAAAGCTTCGCTGACCGCAGCGTCGATCTCGATCCCAGGCGGAGGCAACTGCTTGTAGTCATCAGCCAAGACGCCTGCCGAAGTTCCGACCGCGATGACAAACGCAACGCAGCCGAAACACTGCTGAATTCGCAGACAATTCATATCACTGCCCCCTACAAATCGTTGGCGATTTTGACGACGTCTTCTAAGTTCATCGCGCCGTCATACAAGGAGCGTCCAATAATCGCAGCCGGCATGTCCATTTCCACCAACTGACGCACATCGTCCAGCGTCGTCACTCCGCCGCTAGCGACAAGCGGGATATCGGTGGCCGAGGCCATTTGGGCAAGCCCTTCAAAATTAGGGCCACTCATCATTCCGTCACGTGCAATGTCGGTGTAGATGATTGCGGCGATGTTCGCGGTTCGGTTACGAAGGTCTTGAGCCAATTCGATTGCCGGTGTCGTGCTAGTTTCTAACCAACCGTCGGTGGCGACCATGCCATCGCGAGCATCGATGCCAGCAGCCAATTGGCCTGGATAGCGATCACACATCGACGCGAACCACTCGGGCTGTTTCAGTGCTTGCGATCCCACGACCAAGCGAGCCAACCCGAGTCCTAACAACAACTCAATAGCGGCTTCGTCACGCACGCCGCCGCCGAGTTGACAGGGCAACCCGGTCGCCTCGACGATCCGTTTTGCCGCATCACGATTTCGTTCAGGATCGTCGCCACGCGCGGCATCGAGGTCGACCAAGTGCAAACGTTTTGCCCCAGCGTCTTGCCATCGCTTGGCGAACTCGACGGGGTCATCACCAAAGACGGTTTGGCGATCGTAGTCACCCTGTTTCAGTCGAACCGGTTTGCCATGACGCAGATCAATTGCGGGCCAGATTTCCAAAACGATATCCTCTCGAAGAATCGATATTTTAAAACATATATGTGTATTGGTAATTTGTATTAGATAAAACGTGAGGCTAAGAGGTAAGCCCGGCCAATTCGGCGGCTCGACGGACCCGTGTGATCCCGATCATGTAGGCCGCGATCCGAAGCGAAACGTTGTTTTGCTGAGCGGTCTGCCACACGTTCTCGAACGCTTCGTTCATCGTGTGATCTAATTCCTGCCGCACACGATCTAAGGTCCAGCGATAGTGCTGGCGATTTTGGACCCATTCAAAATAGCTGACCGTCACCCCGCCGGCATTCGCCAAAATATCGGGCAAGATCGTGACCCCTTTTTCTTGCAATACCGCATCGGCTTCGGGATCAATCGGACCGTTGGCCGCTTCGATGATAATCGAGGCATGAATGTCGTCGACGTTATCGGCCGTGATCACGCCGCCCAGCGCAGCCGGAATCAAGACCTTTACATCCTTCAAACTCATCAGCGCATCGACGGGCAAACATTCGCAGTGTTCGTAGCCTTCGAGCAATCCTTTGGGATGATTCAGCTTGTGACGAAGGACTTCGGAGATGTTCAATCCATTGGGATCGTAATAGGTGCCAGTCAGATCGCTGACCGCAATGATCGGAAATTCCGATTCGTACAAAAATTTTGCCGCATGGGTCCCTACATTCCCGAAACCTTGGATCGCGGTTTTTGCCGACGCCGGTTTGATGCCCAACCGCTTGGCCAGTTTGACGGTCAGCGAACCAACGCCACGACCGGTGGCCTCTTCGCGACCACGGGCACCGTATTCCTCAACGGGCTTTCCAGTAATCACCGCAGGGTTGAAACCGTGATACTTTTCCCACTGGTTACGAAACCACGCCATGACTTGATGATCGGTCCCCATGTCGGGCGCGGGAATGTCCGTATCGGGACCAACGATATCATGAATCTGGTCAACAAAAGCACGAGTCAATCGCTCGATTTCTCGCTTGGACATTTTCGAAGGATTAACACCAATGCCTCCTTTTGCACCTCCATACGGCAAATTAACCACCGCGGTCTTCCATGTCATCAAACTAGCCAGAGCTCGGACTTCGTCCAAATCGACTTGCGGGTGATACCGCAAACCACCCTTCATAGGCCCACGACTATTGTCGTGCTGGACACGAAAACCGACGTAATTGGCCAACGATCCATCGTCGCGTTCAATAGTGACTTGGACCTGAACCTCGCGGCTAGGCATTAACAATGCTTCTCGCAGTGACGGTTCAATATTGAGATGCTCGGCGGCTGCATCAAAAAAGATCTGGGTCGATTCAAACGCTCGCATCGGCGTATCTCCATTTTTGTGAGGGGGGTCGCCCAGCACGGTTGAAAAATTGATCATCGAAATCACTGCCGACCACGCGAGTTACGCGTGGTGCAAACCCGGTACCGAAGTCCGCGCTGCGAGCGCCCAATGCAATCCCCCATTGGCACTCCGCGAGTGCTTTTGTAGCGGGACACGCTAACCGCCCGGTGTGTTCCCTGCGTATTGAGCTCGTTGCCGCCGGACAGTATTCGGAATATTGTTAGGATACCAAGTTCGCCACCTCGAGTGATGGGGAGCGTTCGGCAACCATCCCTCCCCCAAAAAATGAAGTTCTGCTATGCGGCACGGCGGTAAGGCATTGCGACCGGCGTCTCGGCCGGTGGGGCCGCTGGCGTGTCGACACGGGTCACCGTTTGGCGAGATTGCAGTCGACGCTGACGCTCTTGTTTCCAGCGTAACTCGTCGTGATAGATTTTCACCACACGGTGGACAATATCGACTTCGGCTGGCAAATGGCGTCTTAGCTGTCCCGTACGTTGGTATTCTTCGACCAGGCTCTCAAGTTCGTCTTGAATCCATTTTGACTCGATCCGGTTGCCCCAAAGACGAAACGGCGTCTTGATCGTCGCCGCTACGAAAGGCCGCCACGATGAAAACGCGGGGAACGAGTCACCGCGGATTTGTTCGGCTTCGCTCGCGATACGTTCCAGCACACACGCCCAACCGGTGACAGTCAAACCCACCAATTCGGCCAGTGCTGCTCGCGATTGATCATCGAACGCGGCAGCTCGATTGTCGACACTCTTTTCCAAATCGTAATGGTTGATCAGGACATCATATTTTTGATTCGCAAAGCGAGCGCCATGCAGGATCGCTTCGCCAAGCCAACCGGGATTCTCGGCGAGCTGAAAAACAACCTGTAACTCGCTGTGCCTCCAATCCTCAAAGATGCGTCGGTAGGATGCTTGAACACTCCATTCGATCGGTTGATGCAGCACGCGCTCTCGCTCACCATGCGCCGTGTGCAGCGGTTGCAGTGGATCAGTGAAATAGTGGCTCAGTACGCCCGCCGCATGCGCCGCGTCCGCCCAACGCTCGGTTCGCAAGTACTTCATCAAGCGGTCATACCACTGGTGAGCCACGCGTGGAGCGCCACCCCAGTATCCTTCGCTGACGTGAACGACGTGATTTTGATAATCACGATAACGGTAATCGGGATCGGTCGCTCCGCGGAGATAATGATCATGATAGCGCAGCAGCAACTGCGTTAAACGCTTACCGCTGTCGGTACGGATCAAGGGCAGCGCATCGATGGCGAAAAAGTGGTGGGTGTTGCGACAATGAACGGCTCGCAACAACGAAAGCAGTGGTTTCATGATTCGGCAAACCTTCGTGGAACCAAACGCAGGCCAAAGATGCTGCAAGAAGGTAACGCAGTTTGCCGATTTTACGCGGGCGATTGCAAGATGAATCTGCAATGAAAGTCGCGCAGAGTGAGACGAATTCACCCAGACGACTGCTTAGCGTGGCTTGGAACGAATGATGTCGCGTGTATTCCAAACCAATCGCATCACTTGTTCAGGACGCGGGTCAGGTGCGACGCAGGTGAAATAGTCCGCATCGATACCGAGCAATCGTCGACGCCGATCCGAAATTCCGGGATCCACATCGAGAAAACTATCGGCCATCTCAAAATCGCGATCCCACAGAACCGCGTCGGTTAACCGCTCGATCAACGTTTCCCAACGCGGCAGATCATCCGAAGTCACTGCGGGAAAGGCAGCTGGATCTAACGCCAATTCAGCTTCACTGTGAAAATCTTCGCCAGGCTCTGCAGCGCGAAACAACGACTGGTACGCCGCCAACACTAAACTTCGCCACGGTGCGATATCCGTGACACGCTCGTGGTCAGCGTTTTCACTATACAAATCAATTTCGATTGCCACCTGATCGCGAACTTCGACGTAGATCGCCGCAATCGCAGCGTCGTTCGCAGCCGACAACGGCATCACCGTTTCAGTATCGGTCAACAGATAACGTGCAATATCGTGTAACAAACCGATTCGCTGAGATGCATTCAGCGAATCGTATACGGCAATACCGGTTTGGCATTCCGGTGCCATCGATGATTCATCCTCATCATCAAGATGCAACAAAATTGCATCGATCATCGTATCGATAGCGAGACTGACCAACGTTGCTTCGCTGGCTCGTAACGTTCGATCTCCTCGGCTGGTGTGCCACATGCTCCGTCTAGCTCCCTCG
>CAXBHV010000528.1:0-5575 GCA_963974855.1 uncultured Rhodopirellula sp.
TGCATGTCAATGGTCAAGCTCAATTCATCATTCCTTCCCTTACGATTCCGGTCGCATTTTTTCCGGTTCGTAATGTGATCCCGGAGCCTGAGACATTCGAGATTTTCGTTCGAGTGGAAAGTACGGTCGAACTGACTAGCACCAGTGTGCTGACGAGTGAAGCGGCGCGCGGGTCCGCTGTGGTCCGTGATGAATATTTCCAGATCCGTGTGATCTCACCCGACCCTGATGGCGAAGATTTGGCACCGCCAAAGCGATTGCAGGATACGATCCTGGAAGGAGACAATTTGAAACGATTGTTTGCCAAATTGCCTGATGGGCGATATGTGATCGAATATGTCTTGGGGGACGGCAACGAACGAACGATCATCCAGGCCGACGTTCGCAATGGGGAAGCGATTGATCTGGGCGATGAACTCGACGGCGGCTATTTGAAACTAAAAATGTTGGACTTGATTCCAGAGGATCCTGCGACTCCTGAGCAATCGGATTCAACTCAAGGCGACGCGACGAACGAACTTGATCAACGGGCTCCGGCAAACGGGGATGACGTGTCGGCATCGGATCATCGAATGGAAGTCCGACCGGAGGATCAAGACGCTGTGGTCAAGAACCCATTGCGGCCAACTTCGGGCGTCGCTAACGCGGCGGATGACCGACTGTCCAAAGTCGCTCGATTCGCCCGACTCGCTCGATCGCAATCATAGATACATTATGGCTAAGCAACCTTCACCACCGAACCCGGATTCTGGGGACGATACTCGGCCGGATCCCACGCGAAAACCGGATCGCGATCCGTCGCGCGGTAACCAAGCGGGACAAGAAAACGCGACTCGCGACGAGTCCACTCAGCTCGATCCCTCGGTCGACGAAACCATCCACATTGATGACGTTGCCGCGTCCAACGCCGATCCAATTAAGTCGCTCACCGAAACGGATGCGAACGTTAACCTAGACGCAACGATCATGGTTCCCAGCGACTCCGAACAACCGGCTGACAAAACCGTCGCGGAAGATTCGTCGAAAACGCTTCCGAACGTTGACCCTACAGCAATCACCGAGCAGATTGAGCAAACCATCGACATGGACGAGGCGGAACCCTCGTCCGCTGCAAACCAAAAGACGCAACCCGATCGACTGGATCGAACCCTGTCCGCAGCCGACTTAGAGCAAACGCTTGCGATTGACGATGGCGTCCAACAGGGCGGCGGGCCGCAAACAAAAGCCGACTCGCCCGCTCCGCCGCAGCAACCTCCTAATCACACGGTCGCAATTGGTTCGATTCCTAAACCCAGCAGCAAGGGCAGTGGAGATGACAGGGATAGTGCCAAGGACAAGGAAGACGATCCTGTAGCGACACCGGCTCCGTCGATCATGACGAGTCGTGATGTCGGAGCGACGATCAATCCGCGAGAATTGTCCGACGAAGACGCGTTGATGTGGGAATCGCTGGCCAAATCCGCGACTCATCGAAACGAGCCGAGTCAGTTGGCTCCGGCAATCGAACGATCGCTTCGTGAAACCAACTTACGGATCGTGCCTCGTAATGTCACCAAAGGATCAGACACGGCGTCAAACGCATCCGACTACCAACTGGTGCGTCTGCTCGGCAAAGGTGGCATGGGGAATGTCTACGTTGCCAAGCAAGAATCGCTTGACCGGATGATCGCCGTCAAAATCATTCGCCCCTTGGACCGGGAAAAACGCGAGAAACTGGAATCCTCGGGCCGCTTGGCGGATGTCGAACAAAACCGACGCCAACAATTCCTCTCCGAAGCGGTCGTCACCGGAGACCTGGACCATCCCAATATTGTCCCGATCCACGACATCGCGGTGATGGGACAAGACACCCTGTTCTATGCTATGAAACGGGTGATCGGCACGCCGTGGAACAAGGTGATTGCCCAAACCTCTCGCGATGAGAACCTCGAGATTCTGCTGAAAGTCGCCGACGCGGTTGGCTTTGCTCACACGCGAGGCGTGGTGCATCGCGACATCAAGCCAGAGAACATCATGTTGGGCGACTTTGGTGTCGTGATGGTGATGGATTGGGGATTGGCGTTGCCGACCGAAGCGTTCGAGAAACACGAATCGGTCTTTCCCGTGACCGGACTCGGGGGAACCCCGGCGTTTATGGCGCCGGAAATGGCGACCGGACCGATCTCGCGAGTGACCGTCCGCAGCGATGTCTATTTGCTTGGCGCTACGCTGTTCATGATCATCACGGGTGAGGCGCCCCATCACGGGACCAATGTACGGGAATGTTTAAAGGCGGTTGCCAACAACAAGATTCGCGAAGTAGCGCCCGAACATCAGGGCGAATTGATGAATATCGCGTTGAAGGCGATGGCAACCAAGCCGTCGCAGCGGTATCCCGACGTGCCGGCCTTCCAAAAAGCGATTCGTGACTATCGAAGTAATGCCGAAAGTATTGCGTTAGCGACGCAGGCCGCCCAAGATTATGAAAAAGGAGTGAAGACTGAACAGTATGCAGATATTTCACGCGCGATCTTCGGCTATCAAGAAGCCCTGACACTCTGGAAAGGAAACAAACCAGCATCCGATGGACTCGAACAGGCAACGCTTCGATATGCAGAGATTGCCTACCGTAAAGAAGACTACGAAGCAGGACTTCAGATTCTCGATCCGGGCAAGCCGGAGCATGCGGATTTGATCGAGAAGCTAAAACTGGGATTTGCTGAGCGAGTAAACAAAATCCGACGCTTCCGACTGCTCCGCGCACTCGCCGTGGCAATGTTGATGTTCATCGTGGTCGGCAGCATTTACGCTGCTTGGGCCATTGACCAAAAACGGCAGATCGCTGTCAATGCCACACTATTTGCAAATCAACAAACAGCCTTGGCGGAAGAAAAAACGGACGCTGCGAATCTTGCAACAAAGAAGTTGGCGACTGCAAACACAGAGCTAACGGAGCAAAAGAATCTAGCGATCACGAATCAGAAAAAGGCTGAACTTCAGACAGACGAAGCGCTACGGCAGAAGCGGATCGCCGACGATGCATTGATCGCGGAAACGCAAGCCAAGCGTGAAGCCACAGAAGCTCAAGCCGATGCAGAAAGACAGCAGAAAATTGCTGAATACGAAGGCTACATTGCAAAAATAGGTTTGGCAAAGGCACGTATCGACCGCAACAATTTTGACAAAGCTCGCGAGACTCTAAAAAGTATTGCGGACCAGCAGTACCAACGACAAGACTCGATCGAAACAGCCGACAGCGGCAAACACACTTACCGTCCGCTCGCCTGGGAATATCGCTGGTTGATGCGTCAAGTCGGTCAATCCAATTCGACGCTCGAAACACGGTCACCGGTCGTCGACTTGGCAACCGCTCGCGATGGACGCTCCGCCGTTGCCGTGTTGGCTGACGGCACGGTCGAGCGAATGCGACTGAGTAAAAGCGGTTCGATCAGCTCACACGTTTCCAAACGTATGGACGGTTCCAATACGGTCGCCGCAGCGATCTCTGACGACGGAACAAAAATCGCGTTGGGAACCGCATCCGGGGAAATCGAGCTTTGGGATGCGACGCTTGAAAAGTTGTCCGGCATATTGGCCGGACACACCCGTGCGGTGTCGGATCTAAAGTTCGCTGGCGATACGCTCCTGGTGTCGGCGTCCCAGGATCGAACCGCCAGGGTTTGGGATTTGGGCAGACAAACCGAGGTGGCTGATTGTTGGCATATCGCACCCGTGCTGCAATTGGACGTTGTCGAGCAGACATCTGCGAATGCATGGTTGATTGCCACTGCCGCAGCAGACGCCTCCGCAGGCAGGATCGTGTTATGGCAATTGTCGAAAACCGAGGGCAAGTGGAATGCCGAACGACGCGGCGTTTTTGATGCCCATGATAGCCCCGTTTCCTCGATCGCATTGTCACGCGATGGTGAGCTTGCCGCTTCGGGCGATGATCGCGGCCATGTGTTGATATGGCGTCCGTCGACAATCAAACCGGTCGACTATAGCGCTGCGATCTCTTCGGCGATCGAATCGGTTGCCCAAACCGATCCTCAAACCGCCGGCGCTGGCAAATCGAAAACTAGCTCGCCGGTCAACTCGATTTCCTTAGACGATCCTGCGATTGACCAACGAAATCTGGCGGATCCGGCAGGCTCGATCGGCGAGTCCCAATCGCTTGTCAAGCACATGGCTCACGATGATGCAGTGCGAGCGATCGAATTTTCTGCTGACGGACAAACCATTCTTACCGCAGCGGACGACTACACGATCAAGCTGTGGAAAACGCAGTCACGCCAACTCGTTGCCTCGCTGCGTGGGCATGGTGGTTGGGTCACGTCCGCAACCTTTCTAGGTGACGACGCGGCCCATGTGCTGTCCGCATCCATGGACCGTTCGGTGCGTTCGTGGAACCCGAGCACTTATGTTGGGGCAGCCGCGATGACGCAGTTGGCTTCGGTCGAAATGTCGTCTAAGGATGAAACCAATGTCGCCCCTGGGCTGTCACTGCGACAAGCCCACAAAGACGAAATCTGGTCGGCACGCTTCAGCCCCGATGGCCAGCGATTAGTCACATCGAGTCGCGATCGCACGGCAAAGGTCATGCGGATCAATCCCGACACTCTGGCACTCGAGGAAATTGGTAGCGTGGTCGCTGAGGATCGCGATAAAAATGGCGGCACGCTTCGCGAAGGAACCACGTCCATTGTGATGTCGATGGCGCTGGATTCGAAGCGACGGCGGTTGTTCGTCGGCGGTGCGGATGCCATCCTACGCATTTGGGATCTCGATCTTGGCACCGAGTTAGGCGAGTTGTTTGGTACGGGACTGAATCAATCGTTTGCGTTGTCCAAAACGGGTCGTTACTTATTGACCGGCTCGAGCTCGCCCGACCAAAAGGGATGGCTATTTCGCATCAACCCGTCAGGACGCCCCACACCGAAGCGGCTGTTTCCAATTGGAAAACACACCGAAGCCATCACGGCGTTTGCGATCTCTGATGATGAAACTCGTCTATTCACCGGAGATCGTGCCGGCCGTGGTTTTCTGTGGGACTTGCGAAACGGCGAAATCATCGGCAAGCCCATCGACACGCTGTTAGGCAATCGCATCAACGCAGCTTGTTTTATGCCCAATGGCAAACAGATTCTTGTCGCTGCGGATGACGAACTGCTCTCGTTGATCGAGCTCGGGACCAGAAAGCGATCGGCCGAGATGAAGCACGACGGTTACGTCACCTCAGTTTCTCTGTCACCCGATGCAAAATTTGCACTGACGGTGTGTGAATTGTCCACCAACGACCAATTGCGAACGTCGGTTCATCTCTGGGATTTGCAGACTTGGCAAGGACGCGAGTTGCAGCACAGCACGCAACGACGTGGGACGAAAGACAGCTCCGAGGGAACGAGCGACGCAGCAAATAAAGCCGACGGCGCCCAGCGTATTGTGTCTGCGGAGTTTTCCGAAGAAGGGCAATCCGCGATCGTGGCGATCGTATCGGGGCCCCATCAAGCAACTCGCGTCGACAGCTGGACGATCGGTGCCGGACTTCAGTCGGCAAAGAAAAATGCTTCGATGGAGCTGCCGTCCGAATTAGGGG
>CAXBHV010000529.1:0-5574 GCA_963974855.1 uncultured Rhodopirellula sp.
CAACAAGCCGATGACGAGTTCCGCTACCCTAAAAGGAAGCTGCGACGCAGCACTCGGTGACCTGAAATTGTTCGTCGCGTTCCACTCCTGATCATGGAGGTGTTATTTGTCCTCTTCACCTCTTCATTTCTTGACGAAATGACTCTTCACGCCGATGGCCTCGACTTCGTATATCTAGGCAAGTCATTTTGTGAGCCCCCGGCGCTAGCCGCGGGCCCACTATTTTCGAATGACTCCTTTTTACTTGCGTTACGAAAACAGTCCCGAGTTTCTCGCTCTTGATGCTAGCAATGAACAAAAAAATCGCATGGATGATCGGCAGCGTTATTGGCTTGCTCATCACGATCACCCGATTCACGCTACGGTTTCATTTCCACAACGATCAACGTGATGAATTGACGTCACAAGGTGTGGGGCACGTCTATGCGTCACTTCATGCCCACCAGATTGCCGGTTCGATGGCGGCAGAGCGTGGTACCGTGGCGATGGTCTCGCGATCCACCGATGGCGACATCGTGGTTCCGCTTCTTCGTTTTTGTAGTCATGAGCCGGTGCGTGGCAGCAGCGGTGGGGCTCGCAAAGGAGGCACAACGGCGCTGAATCAAATGATTCGCTTGGTCAACGATGGTCGAGTCGCGACGTTGGCAATCGATGGTCCCAATGGACCTCGCGGCCGCGTGCATGGTGGAGCTGCGATGATCGGGCTAAAAACCACAGCAGCGGTACTGCCCTCGATCGTGGTCCCCCGCTACCGATTCATTTTAAAGAGCACCTGGGATCGGATGCAATTTCCGATGCCTTTCACTCGAGTGGATGCCTACTTTGGCGATCCAATGCGTCCCTTGGCGGGCGAAAGTGTCGAAGCATTTACGCTGCGAATCGAGCACGAACTGCATCGCTTGGAACGCAAATACGATCCTAGCGAAGCAAAATTCTTAGCGGTTCGAGACGAACCCGCCCAACAACGTGCCGCCTAACGCTCTGTGCCATATGCATCCGTAGCTATCGTCGCCAGACGGTGGACAAGACAGGGAAACCGATCGAAACTCGTCCACGCTCTGGCGAGCGCAGCTACTAATTTCGCAACCGTGACCTAAACCTAGATCGGCCGCGTTTTAGATGACATTGGCGGTACTGTTGCCGCAACACGCTCATTCGCCTTGTCAAGACAGCGTTTGAATTTGGCAGCCAAGTTGCGGACATGAGGTTCGAGCATCATTGAATCGTGATCGCCGGTCACTTCGTAAACTTCGATTGTGCCTTGAATATGCGGCCCCCAGTGGTTCAGCGGGTCTCGGAATTGTCGATCCTGGGTCAACAGTCGTCCTCCCCACAATCGATGAGCCACTTCCAATGGCGGTCGAAACAGACAGACGTCGCCGGCGTATGGCTGCGTGGTGTATTGATCGTTCGCCTTCATAAACGCATCGCCGACGAGTGCGGACCGGAACTGGGCATCGTTCGGATTATTTTGCAGTGCCACTCGCTCTTCTTCTTGTTGCAAAAGACTCTCTTGCCACCGCGAACGTTGCTGAGCGTGGTAGGAAAAATAACGGAGTTGATGTTGCCGAACCAAATCAAAATGGATCTTCAGTTTATCCAAGCGAGTCAAACTCGGACGCTCCACCGCGGGCGTGTCGAGTAAGCCGAGAAAGGCAACCTGTTCACCGGCAGCGACCAACTGCTGAGCCATCTCGTAGGCAGAGACACCTCCTCCGGAAAATCCACTTAAAAAGTAGGGCCCGGATGGTTGCATCTGGCGAACTTCGCTGAGGTAATCGCTCGCCATTGCTTCGAACGTTTCATGAGGCGTATCGTCACCGATCAGTCCTTTGGATTGAATCCCATAGACGATCTGATCATCCCCCAACCGATTCGCCAGATAGCGAAGATTCAGCACGTTGCCAAACATGCCGGCAACGACGAACAGAGGTGGCTTGGCCGTATGGTCCGGAAGGTTCAGCGGGACAAGAAAACGAAAGGTAGGCGACGGACACGTCTTCATTTTGGACGCTTCCGAGTCGCCGCCCGCTCGGTCGATCATCGCAGCGAGGGTTGCGATCGTCGGCGCCTCGAACAAACTGCTCAATGGCAATTCGACACCGTGTGTTTTGCGGATCTTGCTGAACAGTCGCACGGCCAACAACGAGTGCCCGCCGAGATCAAAGAAGTTGTCTTCACAACCAATTTGTTCAATGCCCAAAAGATCTGCCCACAGGTTTGCCAGCGATTTTTCAGTACGCGTTTGCGGCGGTGTGTAATCATTATCAAGCGTGGGGCGAGAAAATTTGATCGCGGATTCGGGTGATGCTTCCCCCAATTCGTTGATGCGATGCCTGAGTTCTTCTAAGTCGACGGGCGATACACATACTTGCGACAGGTTGCCGTGATTTAACAGCCACTCGCAAACTTGCTGGCCTTCGTCGGGACGAATCCCCAACGAGTACGACTCGTCAAAAATGGCTTCAGAATCACTCAAAGTAGTTGATCGTGATGGAGCGGCCTTGGTCGCCTCGGCGGCGCCAAACCGTAGTGTATCGACCGGCTGCATTTGCAAACGATCGATTTGTACGATCACGTTGTCGTCGTGATCGGTCACGCGAATGTCAAGCGAGATGACATCGGTGCCCCACGGGGACGAATCCGACAGCGTGATGTAGCTACGTACGTTTTCCGGAAGCGAGCCATAGACCTTTGCCGCAGCGTAGCCAATCGGGACGTACAGTCCAGAATCGTCGTGATAGTCATGCGAAAGCGGCAACCCAAATCCCGTCGCCATATCCAACAATGCGGGATGCAGCGGATGAGTTTTTAAATCGTCTTGAAATTCACTTGGAATCGACAGCGACGCATAGGCTTGTTCATCGGCATAATGCAGGCAGTCGTAACAATTCCATCTCGGACCAAAGCGGAGCAATTCAGCCTGCCGCGTGATCGGAGACGATTGCCTGTCTCGCCCGTTGGTTTCCGAGTCGGTTTTGTAGCATGGGGATGCGGACGTTTGCGGTTTATGTTTTGGCGACGAGACGTTGCCCTCAATCCACTCGCCCACGGCGTTTAATTCCCATTCACCTTTTTCGAACTTGCGACTTTCGATGGAAAACGAATGTGGCGAACATGAACTGGCGAGCCGAACTCGGATTTCCAGTTCCACATCATCATCGACCACGCAGGGCTTCAGGAAACTCATGTTGCTGATGTTCACCGACGAGCCTCTGGAAACCTCTCGCGCCGCCGCAACAACTAACTCGAGATAGGCGGTGCCAGGGAAAATGGCTTTCCCGTTGGCAGTCCTGTGTTCGTCGAGTTCCCAGTGTTTCGTAGGGGTTCGTGTCGCAGTAAAGACGGTTTCGCCGGTGACATCATCAACTCGCTGTGTGTTAAACAACGGATGATTTGCGGGCGTCGCCGTTGCTTCGTTGTCTTGATCGCGAGTGCCATGCATGCGGTTGTACGTTGCTGCGCCCATTCCGACATCTCGCCACACGCCCCAGTTAATCGAGAGGACTCGGGTTGACGTCGATGTCGCCGATTTGGCTTCGGCGAACGCATTTAAAAATTCATTCGCGCCCACGTAAGCCGATTGCCCTGCAGGGCCGAGATACGTGCTGGTCGAGGAGCATAGCACCAGGAAATCCAGTGATTCGTGATCCATCCATTGATCCAGAATCTGAGTGCCATGGACTTTTGCTGCCAATGCGTTTTGAATCGAATCGATGGTTGCCGTAGCAATCAAGTCGTCATCCAATTCACCAGCCGTATGAAAGATGCCTGAGATTTTCGGGAGCTGTTTTTCGACTTCGGCAAAGACCGTTTGCATCTCAGCCGGATGGGCAACATCCGCAGTTGCCACCAATACTTTTGCGCCGTAGGCTTCAAGTTGAGAAACAAATCGTTCCCGCTCTCGGGCCCGGTGATCTTGGGGGTCGGTGTTTGCGGAATTTGATGTCGACGGGGGTGTCCGCGACAGCAGGATCAAGTTTGCTTGATATTTCGAGGCGAGCAGCGTGGCAAGACTGCGTCCCATCCCGCCAAAACCGCCAGTGATCAAGTACGTGCCGCCCGTGCGAAGCAAGGGATTCAGTGTGGGTTGATCCGGACAGACCGATTCGAGTGTTTTTTCAAATACTTTGTTACCGCGAATCGCACGCAACTCGCCACACGATGGCATTGCGGCTTCGTGAATCAAAAGATCGGAAATCGTCGCTCGCTGCTGGTCCGATGTGGGTAGCGAAATATCGACGGCTATCGTTTGCAGGTTGGCGTATTCGCGAGGCGCGACGCGGATTGGACCGATCGCAGTCGCTTTCTCTGGATAACGAATCGGGGTACCCTCGATCGATTGCATGCCGTTGGCAACCATCATGAGCGAGCACGGGTTGTCCTCGACGATGCCCGCCATCGCTTGAATCGTCATCGTCAGCCCGATGATCCCTTCTTCTTGAATTCGCATCGCGAAAGTGGATCCCGGGCGATAGCTGGAATCCTTGGTGACCGGCCACAAGTAGACAATCCGGTCGGGCACAAACTCGTTTTGCGAAAGCTGCTTGGCAAGTTGGACATATTGCTCGCGTCCAAGTTCAGGGACTAGCACAAATTCATGTGGCGAACCTTGGTGAAAGATGTCTCCGCGGCGAACGACGGCAACCGTGTTGCCGCGTTCTCGAAGCTGGTTCACCATCGTTTGACCGATGCCAGCATCATCAAGGAAAATCAACCACTTGTTTGAAGAAGATGTGGATTCGACTGGGGGCGTTCCAGTACGTTCTCGCCACTTCGATTGGTAAAACCACTCGCGAATGTCTTCCGTTTTCTGCAGCGGCTTACGAACACGTTTGGTTGTTTCAGGCGACTCGTCCGTCGGATCGATCCAATATCGATCTTGTTGGAATGCATAGGTTGGCAGAGTGATCCGTTTACGAGTCTCGCCCGCCCATTGGCTTTTTAGATCGATCGGCAATCCTGCTGCCCACAATCGGGCGTACGTCGACAAAAAGAAGGTGGAATCGTCGATCGCTTCCTCGGCGTGTCGCAGCGACGACAGTACCGTCCGCTTTGGCGTGATCAACGGGTGCTGTTTCGCCAACGCACTCAGAATTTTTCCTGGTCCGACCTCGATGAACGCACTCGACGAATTGCCAGCGACCGTTTCCAGGCATTTGGAAAACTGGACGGTGTGGCGAAGTTGTTCGCACCAATAATCGGGCGAGGTCGCTTCGGCATCGGTGATCCAGGTGCCGGTTCGATTCGAGACAAACGGAATCGTCGGGGGGGTGAGTCGCACCGTGTCTAGAAAAGCTCGGAATTCAGGCAATACAGGGTCGAGCAGCCGCGAATGCGCGGCGATGCGAATCGGAATCCGCTTGCTCTCGACCTCGCTGGATTTTATCCGCTCGGCAAACTCGGAGATCGCACAATCGGTCCCCGAAACGACGCACATCGAAGGCCCATTGATGACGGCTAAATCCAGCTGCTCGCCCGCGATTTCCGACACCTGTGAAGCGGGCAAGGCAACCGTCATCATGCCACCGGCCGGGACCCGCTGGAGCAGTTGGCCACGCAGCACGACTAGCC
>CAXBHV010000530.1:0-5572 GCA_963974855.1 uncultured Rhodopirellula sp.
GAGCGGTCGCGGCGATGGTCCGCTCGCTGTGCGTTTCGCTGGCCCCTCATCAAATCCGTGTCAACGCGATGGCACCGGGATTGGTCCGCACTCCATTGACTGACATCGTCAATCAAGACACTCGCATTGAAAGCTGGATGAAACTGCACACGCCAAACGGTCAGATTCCCAGCCCCGATGCATGTGGTGGTGCCGCAGTATTCCTATTATCCGACGCGGCGGAACATGTGCACGGACAAACATTATTGGTTGATGGTGGGATGAGCGTTTGGCAACAACCCGATGTACCGGAAAAGTGGTAAACCGTTTTGCATGACGCCGAAAGTCGTGGCGACTTTCGCCACGAGAAGGCAGCGGAGCCTACGCTAAAAAGTCGCGTCGGACTCGCGTTAGATAGTCCAGCAGCGGTCGCGGTTCGTTCTCGGCGTCGATCAACCCCGAATGACTTAACACATGCGGCAATGCATCGGACCAGCCGTCCCAAACAATGCCATGCACGATATGTTTGGCAAGCAGCGTGCGGATCAGAGGGCTTGCGATTCGCAATTGGTCCGAACTCGCATCGAGTTCGGATGAGGTTTCGGGTAACGTTTCGAGCGGATAGATCGCTTTCTCATCCGCTCCACGATCTCCGGGGATCGACAACTGAACCAGCAGCGGCAATCCGAGCGTGCCCCAGCGGTCAATCATTTGGCCAAAGTCGATGGCCGAGCGTGGCAGCGTGGCACCGCTGGCGTAATTGACTCGCACATCCAACCCTAAACCCGCCATTCCGAGTCCGCTGCGAGCGATTGCATCGGCGAAGTGAAGGGGCGAAATTGCGTCTCGGTGTTTCGCCAAATATTCACCAAACGGTTGATCAAACATCATGATCGCCGGGGTGTTGGGATCATTGCGGCGAACCGTCTGCAAAATCCCCACGGCTAATCGCATGATTTGCTCGTCATCTAGCTTCAACGGGCCTGGCGTATTGAGTCCCGAAGCACAATTCCAAAGCTGGACCGAACCGCGAAGTTTCAGAACGGTGCGTTCGGCAAAATTGCAAACCGATTGCAACAACGACTCAAAATCATCTTCGAGCAAATACAACCAGTGCGGCATCAAACGCTCGCGAAAATCCAATAGCGGACCTCCGATCACTCGCAGCCCTTTGGACGCGCACCAACGAATCGATTGCTCGGCCGCGTCGTAGTCGAACCGGCCTGAATCGGTTTCGATATCGGCCCAACTCAATCGCACCGCCGCTGAATTGAATGCCGCGCAAAACGCTTCCTCGTGATCTGGCTCTGTTGGGCTGGGCGGAACCACGGCCGCGGCTAACAAGGTCCCTAGCTGGGCCTCGCGTTGTTTGCGGAACGACACCGACTGGATCGCGTAACTGTCACCGAGTTCTGCATTGGCCTGTTCCAGGATCGAAATCGCGTCGATCGCATACTCGGACGCCACCCCGGGATCACCACGCCGTTGAGCCGCGTCGAGAAAACGTTGCGTTCCCTCAGCCATCAGCTCTAAAAATGTACTGGTCAACGTCAATCCGGCTCGTTCCCAGGCGTCGGATTGGATGCGGGCGCGATAACAACTGCCACGAGCCAATTCCAACAGCAGCAGGTGGGCTTCCTCGAGCGGCCGCAAACTACATGTATTGAGCGTGCAATAGCCGACGCCTTCGACTGGGCAGGTCAAAAACAGCTTCCCGGAGGACTCGATGCCTCGCGTTATCGTCAATCGCGAGCCATCGAACTCGTTTCTCGATTGCCAAGGAACGCCTTCAATCCCACAGATGTAGGCATCTTTCCAGAGTGACCGGCTGATAAAATCTTGAGCCGTCTCAGGGACATCGAAGAAAAACTGTCCCATAGTGTCTTGCCAGGCCAATCCGAAATTGTTGAGTCATACGCGTGTGCGCAACCGTAAATTGAAGCATGAGAGCGTAACGTATTATTTCCAGCACGTCGCCATCGCTCTTCCGCGACCGTTATTGTACTTTCTAAATGGGCGATTCGCGAGACGAGGGGGGGACATCCGCAGCGGGGATTCGCCAGAGAAGGCTAGTTGCCGAGCAAGGAGCGTTTTGGCAAAGTAAACGCATGAGCAACCAAAACGAATCCAGCCGCCCGAACCTGTACACCTTCGACGCCAATGGCGCACTGCTATCGACGCATTTGCCAATGCCCCGACGCAGCGGCAAAGTCCGCGACGTCTACGATCTGGGAAATTCGCTGATGATCGTCAGCAGCGATCGAATCAGCGCCTTTGATTATATCTTGCCCAGTGGAATTCCGAATAAAGGCCGCTTATTGACGCAAATGAGCCGTTTTTGGTTTTCGATCCTGCCCATTCGACATCACTTGCTGGCGACGGAGATCCCCGCCGACCTGACGCAAAAATTCGACACATCGCCACTGCAAGGCCGCACGATGATTGTCGAAAAAGCCGACGTCGTGCCGTTTGAATGCGTCGTCCGCGGCTATCTCGAAGGCAGCGGACTGAAGGAATATCAAGCGACCGGCGAGATTTGCGGAAACGCACTTCCGCAGGGGCTGAAGCAGTGCGACGCGTTGCCTGAGCCGATTTTCACTCCGGCGACGAAGGCGGAAGAGGGTCATGACGAAAATGTTTCTTTCGAGCGGATGGCGTCCGACATCGGTACGGAACTCGCCGAAAAACTTCGCGACCAAAGCCTCCATATCTACCGCGAAGCGTCTCAGCACGCTGCATCCAAGGGATTGATCATCGCGGATACCAAATTCGAATTCGGCATGGTCGACGGCGAATTGGTGCTGGTCGACGAAGTGCTGACGCCGGACAGCTCACGATTTTGGAACGCAGCCAGCTACGCGCCGGGATCGGCTCAGCCCTCGTTCGACAAACAGTTCGTTCGCGAGTATTTGTCGCAATGTGGCTGGGACAAACAATCCGATCCGCCACCGCTGCCCGCCGAGGTGATCGAGCGAACGGCAGCCAAATATACCGAAGCGTTTGAGCGAATCACCGGCGAAACATTCTCCTGAGGACCGCCGGAACAATAAGTGACAGGTTTTCCCGTAGCGGAAGTCGTCAAGACTTTCGTTTTCCAGGCTGGTCAAAACTCTTGACGAGTTCCGCTACGTCAGTAATTACTCCAACGGTCCTTAGCGGTAGTGGATCTTGCTAAAGAACCTCATGCAGCAAGATCTTTAACAAGATCCACTACCCTAAAACTCATCGGTGTCAGAGCGCTAGGCCCCTAATTCAGTTGGCAGTGCTCGAGGATTTCCTCGGCACTGGCACGATAGCCTACGTAGAACGGCCCGAATTCGCCGTACTTGGCACTCGCTTCGTCGAACCGCATCTTGTAAACGATCTCTTTCAAGTATTCGGGATTTCGCCCCCACAGGGTGACCATCCACTCCCAGTCGTCGATACCGACGCCGACGGAGATCAGCTGACTTACTTTGCCGGCGAACGCCATGCCGCTTTGGGCATGTTCGGCCATCATCTTGTTTCGCAGACTGAACGGTTCGGTGAACCAGTTGGCGCCGACCACGCGGCTTTTGTTCATGGGGTAAAAACAAGCGACGGGCCATTCGGGAAATTCCGGTCGGATCCGCTGCTCGTTCATCATCGGTAAACGTCGCTCATATCCCGCCACCTTGGCTGCCACCTCGGGCGAACCGGCGACTTCGCCACCGGCGATCAAACGCTTTTCGTATTCTTCGATCGAAGGAACGTACTCGCTCACTTCGGTCATCGAAACAAACGACCAGCTCGCTTCGACGAATTGGCCCAACGGCGGAGCGAGAATGCGTTGATGAACCGCGTCCACCTTGGCCGGATCGGGATCCATGATCATCACGCCAAAATCGGCACGATGGCCACTGGTCCAATAGCTCGCCAGTCGCTCGGGCGCCACCTCTGCGGCCGGATGTAGGGCCGCTTTGAACTGACTTTGGCATTCGGCGCTCAAGCGCGAACTGAGTGCTTCGCGGCGAAAACGATAAAAGTAATGGGCACAATGCCATCCGTTCTCGGGGATTACCGATGGCTCAGGCAATGGGGCACCATGATGACCTGGACGGCCGGGCGATGCAGGTGACGCGGGGGCGGGACGCCCTGAGGAAGGTTCAGGAGAGCTCATCGTGAATCGCTAGGGGAGAGAGGTTTCGAACTACGGCAACAAATTCCGCAGCGAACATGGTACCCCGACTGCCGCCAAGTTTGAAAGAAGGGCGATCCCAGTCTCGTTTGCCCCTGCGGATGCCTACGCTATTGCAAGATCCATTCGGTATAGCGGTCCCGATACCCCGTGTGTTTGGACCAGCTTCGCTTGCTGCTGGCTCCGAAATAGCCGTACGAATAAGGCGTCTTCCAACTCGCACTCTCCTTGGCTTGCGGGATCATCGCTGGCGTTCCGACCTTGCGCTGATGGTGCGACGAATGAGGAGGATGGGTTTCCGAGTATCGCTCATAGAGCTTGTTTTTAGGCAAACTGAATTCAGGTGAACGGATCACGCGGTGCGTCGGCGTCGGGTTGCCAGGACCGACTGCGCCCCCAAAAAGATCCGAAAGCAGGCCCACGTTTTGCCCGACTGGCGGTTCGGATTGCTGGGAAACATTGATCGGAGGTTCGCCATGAGCGTGCAGATGACGTCCCATCTGGGATGCTTCGGCCATTTGGGATCCGTCGGCAGATTCTGCGGCCAAACGGACACGTTGCGAGTAACGGCTGTTTGCAGTCGTTCGGATCGAGGAAGCCGCCGAGGAACTGGACGACACATGGCGAACCGGGGCGGGCCAATCCACAGGGTCACGCAGCGGTTGTGGTGGCTGTGGCGGCTGATTCGATGTGGCCACCGGAGCCCAAGATTCCCTTGCCCTGGTTTCCGAGAGTGTCATGTCCGCAGCAACGGTCTGGGAAACGACAACCGTTGATGGAAAAACGAGCAACAACCACACGGCCAAGCAGGATCCGGCGAAAGAACGGATTGAAATCATTTCAAAATACTCGACCGAGGCGAATGAGCGTCCAGCGGGCCTGGCAAACCAGAGAAACTTTGCCGATTGCCCGCTTTTTACTCATCGGCCGGCCGATACGGCGTAGTTGAGCCGAAAATCAAAGATTGATTCAAGAACGACCCGAGAAGAGCAGACAGAGTTTTTTGCTTCATTCCCCGATCAATTTGGCAAAAATGGTCTAGAAACTGCATTGTCGCCGGCTGTATGGTGAAACTACGAATCCTCGGTCGAAATACGGAGTGTTTATTCTGTTGCGGAGGGGTGGCGAATCATCGCAGCAATGGTTCCGGATATGCCGGTTACGGTATTGAAGACCGCGATGCTTTTCCCTTTTCATGATTCGTACTCTCATTCGGCGATAGACATCCTAGGCGGCAACGGAGGCCGCAACGTTACTTCCAGGAAGAAATTCATGAAAATGCAACGCCGCCGTTTTGTCGCTCTATTTGGTTCGCTTTCCGTTACTGGTGCGCTGGGGACGGGGAGTGCATTTGCGGAAGATCCACAGCTCGTCGAACCAATCCACCGCGTTGCAAACGCGGCCAGCATCACCCCCAAGCATATTGCCCAGCACCCG
>CAXBHV010000531.1:0-5563 GCA_963974855.1 uncultured Rhodopirellula sp.
AGTCGCGATGTTAATAAACGATGCACGCGCCGTTGGCCTAGGCGAGTCCTCGGACGCCCTTGTGGACACAAACCAGCGGCGTGCAGAACTAGCGCAACAGGAAGCCACGCTACTCGCTGCACTCGAGAAATACCCCGAGAACCTAGAACTGCTTGCGATCTTGCTGAACACATACTCCGATCGTGGAGATATCGAGCGTGTCACCCAACTGCTTTCTCAAGTCCCTGCAAGTGCCGCAAATGACGCACGCTTTTTTCGCTACAAGGGCTGGCTACACCGGATGCGTGATGAATTCGCCGCCGCGGAAGACGCGTTCCGCCAAGCGATCGCCAAAGATCGCTATGACTGGAAAAGCCAAACTCAACTTGCCGAGGTACAAAGGCTGCAACACCGAACGGACGAAGCGGAAATCGCATTAAAAACAGCTTCAATCGGAACACAGCTCCGAAAATCAATCCTTGGACTATCCAACATCGAAACCGTACCGATGGACGTGCTCGAGCAACTTCACCGCTACGCTGCTTCGACGGGCGACGACACGGTGGCGAACCAATTGGCAATCCGGATGGACCAAATCCGAAATTCGGCGACGGCCACGATATCCAACGCCGAGTAACCCTTTTCACCTTTTTATCGAAGCCACTCGATTGATACGCCCATCTCTTTTGCTGCTGTTTACTGCGACGATTGCCACACTCGGGTGCAAGAACGAACGCACCGACATCCCTGTTGAAAAACCGCACCACTCCAGCACCACTGCGACGGACCGCCCGGCTGCCAACAGCAAGCTTTTCGGCGAAGAATTAAAATCGACTGAAGGTGACCTCAAAATAAAAGCTTCTCCGGAGTCAACGACTGCTTCTTTGCAAAATCGCATCCACTTTACCGAGGTTGCAAAGTCTTTAGGCCTGAATTTTGTATACCAAAACGGCGAGACGGGAGAATCGTTGATGGTCGAGGCGGTTGGCGGCGGTGTAGGGGTGCTGGATTTTGACCGAGACGGCCACCCCGACCTGCTGTTCAGCCAAGGAGGCGACGCGACTGCGGAGACCAGTACGTCACAGCCAGCGGTTTCGCTGTTTCGCAATACATTTAGTTCGAGCGACTCCAACGATAGCTTTCGCAACGTCGCCAACGACGCACACCTTGACCAATACGGCTACGGACAAGGCGTCACGATCGGCGACTACAACGCCGACGGATTTGACGATGTCTACTTGACCTGCGTCGGCACGAACACGCTGCTTGCCAACCAAGGCGATGGCACTTTCCGAAATGTCACGCAAAGCAGCAAGACTGGCGACGGCAATCGCTGGAGTACTTCCGCCGCATTTGCGGACCTCAACCGCGATGGATTACTCGATTTGTATGTTTGCAACTACGTGACCTACGATCCGAAACAACCGCTGAATTGCCGCAACTCAAAGGGGGAAAATCGCATTTGCCATCCTCGTGAAATCCCGCCGTGGCCGAACGCCTGCTTTATCAACCAGGGCGACGGTAGCTTTGCCGAGTCCGCAAAGGACCGTGGATTGGTGGCGCCGGATGGTAAATCACTTGGGGTCGCAGTTGCAGACTTTGATGCCGATGGCGACCCGGACATCTACGTCGCCAACGACACCACCGCCAATTTCCTATTCGACAACCGAGGCGATGGGCATTTTAATGAACGCGGTTTGCTACTCGGATGTGCATCCAACTACGAAGGACTGCTGCAGGCCAGCATGGGATTGGCGATCGCCGATTTTGATCGCAACGGTTTCCTCGATATTTATTCGACTCACTACTACGAAGAATCCAACACCTTGTACCGCAACCTTGGTGCCGCAGGATTCCAAGACATTACCGGACGCGTGGGACTGCACACGCCGACCTTGCAATCCTTAGCATTTGGCACGGTGATGCAAGATTTTGACGGGGATGGGTGGCAAGATCTGTTTGTGACCAATGGGCATGTCGAAAACTACGCCGATAACCCGATCCTCAAAATGCGACCACAATTTTTTCAGTACAACGGCACGCGATGGATCGAAACAAGCGAGAATGTCGGCGAGTTCTTTGCCGGAAAGTACGTAGGACGAGGCGTCGCCACCCTCGACTACGATGGCGACGGAGACCTGGACATCGCCGTCGTTCACCAAAATGCCCCTTCGGCACTACTGAGAAACGATTCGCAGAGAGGGCATTGGTTAAAAGTTGAATTCGTTGGCCACGAATCACCCCGCCAAGGAATCGGTTGCCGCGTCAAGGTGACCGCTGGCGAAGTCCAGCATGTGCAAGAACTGGTAGGTGGCGGCAGCTATCTTTCTACTCATGAGCCTACGCTTGTTTTTGGCCTGGGCGAGTTTGATAGCCCATGCGATATCGAAGTCCATTGGCCCAGCGGCCACGTTCAACGTTTGCAAAACGTTCACCCCAACCAAGCAATCACAATCGAAGAACCGGTCTGGCAATAGCGTCCAAGTTTCTAAAAACGCAGCACCGTCGCGCCGCTAATTATTCGCGGTGCGGGCCACATCAACGCTGAAACGCATCCAATTCGCCTTCAACAATCAGATACCGATGATCGACCTCCAGCCCACGGAACGACTGCGTTTCGCCGGACGGCCATTCGACTTGGACAGTGTCCACTTGCGAGACATTTCCGACACCAAAGTCAACGACCGCCTCGTTGCTGCATAGAAAGCCATCACCTCCGACAACCCAACTGGTCCACCTCTGCTGGCCACACTGAATGTAAATGACCGCTCCGATGGCATCACGTTCGCTAGTCGTTCCCTGCAATTCAAACTGAATCGAAGAATTCGCTATCGTTTGATTCTCGAGCAGAGCGACCGGAGCGTCGAGGTGATTAGCGACGAGATCGGGTTTCATGTCTCGATTCCAATCCACAATCGCGATCGTACGCCCCAGCGTCGGCTTGGACCAATAATCGTTCCTGTTGTATGCGTGATCGACAAGTTGAAAACCATCTTGCTTGCCGCGAAACAACTGCGGTTTCATCTGATACGGTTCACCCCGATGGCGATGATCGGCAAGATGACCATTTAGCACCGCAAGATCGAGCCATCCATCGCGATCGAAATCAATCGCTTGCGTTCCCCACGCGACCGTCATACGGGTCTCGGCATAAAGCCCATGGCTGGAACTTGCGTTAACAAACAAACCGCTGGACTGCTGCAAATACAGGTCCGACGCTTGATTCCAGAAATTCGTCACATGCAAATCAAGCCGACCATTACGGTCAAAATCACCGCTCGCGATCCCCATGCATCCTTGGCGTTCGCCCTGCATTCCCGCTGCACAACCGAAAACCGAAGCCAATTCGACCAACGTACGGTTTGCCTGAGGTGCCTCTGTAAGTTGAACAGCGTCCGCTGTCGAAACATGTTTCGGTTCGTCGTCCGCCGACTTTGGTTGAACCCAAAAATGATTCATCCCGGTGTCATTGGCGATAAACAATTCGTTACCAGGAACAGCATCAAGATTGGCAACTATCGCAGCGAATCCGTAATTGGGTTTGGAGTCCATGTCTTTACATTCGCTCCAAGACGACATCTTGCCGTCGACATCCACTTGCCAAACACGATCCAGTGCAGGTTTAAAAACACTGGGGTTACAAATGTCACGCATGGGGGAACAGTAAATTTCCATTGCCGAGGGATCGTCCACATAGTTCACCTCGACAATCTCAGGCAAATGATCGCCACTCAAATCGCCGCACGCAATCGAACTTGTCCAATCACCTTGCGGATTGGAATGTGGCAAATCGCTTCGCGCAAAGGTTCCATCACCGTTGTTTCGGAAAAACACATTTCGGCCGATGTTGGCGACGAGCAAATCGGGAAATCCGTCTTGGTTGATATCGGCGACGGCAACACCCTGACCATACCCCGCGTCTCCGGTTTGTGATTCCTCGCCGCACTCTTCGAATTGCTTGCCGTCTTGATTGCGAAACAACGAATTTGGCTTCGATCCCATCGCGTCAAACGCCTTACCGCCCCCTTGCGTCATATACAAATCGGGCCAACCATCCAAATCAAAGTCGATCACTCCAATACCGCCTCCTGTCATCTGATGCAGCAGATTGGAATCGTCCGATGGATCATCACCGTTGTCGTACTGAAAGTTTAATTTCGCCTTCGGAGCCACATCAACGAGCTGAATCTTGGCACCATTCTCAGCTTGGCTGGCGTCGGATTCGGGCCCGATACTTCTGGTTTGCGTGTTCGCCAATTCATTCAACGAGGGCAGAGGCCAATTGTCCAAATCAATTCCACATACCAACTTGAAGGCTTCCGCATCCGAATGGGTATCGGTTGCAAGTGAAGCTAATTTCCGCGAAAGATCTTGCAACTGACTGTCACTCGCACCATACCGCTTCCCTGAGACGATGCGCCACGCAAGGGCTTCGTCGATCCGACCAAGAGTATCGAGAAGCTCTGACATTCGCACGAGTTCCCGCTGAGTCCCTGGTCGAGCCGCAATCGCGGAGGCAATTCTCAAGGTCTCACTCAAATGCTGATAGCGTTCGCTTGTGCATTTTGCTGCCTCGGTTTCACCCAGCAGCGTCAATGACCGCGACAGAGCCGACAATGCGTTCTGATTCGTCTCATCGCGAGCTATCGCCTCACCCAGGCATCGTACCGCTTCGCGATGTCGACCTTGGCGCTGCATCCAGATTCCGACCGCATACCAATACTCGGGTTCACGCTCGATTCCTGAGGGAACTCGCTCAAGTAGATTGACCAATCTTTGATCTTCCAACGATTCAGAGTAAACACGTGCTGCGAACGCAGCCACTGCGGTTGATTCCGGCATCATCTCGACCAAACGCTCCATCGATACAACTGCGGTTTGAACGTCACGATCCGCATACGTTAATTTTGCTTCCGCAAGAGGATCATTGGCCCAGTTGACTTCGCTGGCAGCCTCGCCTTGTGACGCATCAACAACGAGCCGACTTTGATTGGCAATCGCATACAAGTCTATTTCGCTAACCTCGCCCATCCGCAACAACGCTTTGCGATGGGCAGCCGCTTCGTATTGCCGTCCCTGTTTATTCAGCAGTATCACGATTCGCCGGTGAACCCGCGAAGCTTGCGGATCGATCAGCAATAGCACTTCGAGACATTGTATTGCTCGATCATATTGCTGCAAATCGGCCAGCCAACCAGAAGACATCCAAGCGGCTTCGCGATAAACCTCGGCATCATTCTCATCAATTTCGTCGGCAAGATTTACTGCGGCAAGCTTGTGACCAGCCGCCGCCTCGCACTTGGCGGCCAGCAATAGGACTTGGGGATGATCGCGATGCGAGATCATCAGCGGGCGAAGTTCGGCCTGGGCTGCGACCTGATTCCGCTCTTCAAGAAACTTCTGAGTCGCCGCAAGTCTCTCGTCGATTGTTTTTGTTTTTGATGAAGCAACACTCTGTTTCAGTTGTCGCCGACGAAGCAGCTCCTCAGGTGACACCCCCGTGTCACGGTCGCCACACCCGGCACTCATTGCTGCCATCAGCAACACCACCAGCAGCAGCCCCGCTCGACGCCATGGAGCGCAG